>DASQXY010000206.1:0-7731 GCA_035639455.1 Chthoniobacterales bacterium
GCCAAACTAGCAATGCGCGCGAGAAACTCACGCATGGCAGACACGACATTGAAGTGCTCTCAGTGCGCGGCATGACGTTCGCCAGCACTTATGGCCAACAGTGGTTCTTCGCTTCAAATGATGTGGCGCAACTCGAAGCTCTGCTGGATCGAGCCGACGCCGTAAACAAAGACCGACAGTCCACGCTCGCATCCGATGAGGCGTACCAGCGTGCCATCGGTCACATGCCGAGGGAGTATGGTCTCCTCGTTTATTTGCAGCCAAAAACGTTGATCGAAAAGCTCGCCGCCTTCCGTGCTACATTCGAAGAGCATACCCCCAGCAATCAGCGCACGCTCATCGAGCAGATCCGCAGCGTCTGCGGAACGATCCGATTTGAGCACGGCAAGATGCACGATGTCCTTTTCGCTGCGATGCCGCGACAAACGGATGCGAAATTGGCGCGCTCAGCCGAGGGCCTCGGTAGCACGGACACATTTTTCTACCTCGCCACGCTCATCAATCCGCAAAATCTCGCCGCGCTCAACCGCGCTGCGGCGATCGGGCCAATCGGCGGCTGGCTACAGAAGTTTGTCGGAGTAGCGCAAAAGAACGGCGTTACCGCAGAGGACTGGAACACTGCGTTTGGTTCCGAGTTGAGCGCGCTTGTCGATTGGACGCCAAACGCGCGATGGCCATCGGTGATCGCGACTTTGCCAGTGAAGGATCCGGCCCGCGCGGAAAAGATTGTAGCAGCTGTTACGGCGGCGATTGATGAAGATGCCGTTTGGAACAAAACGGAAAAAGACGGCGTCAGCTATTTCACCGTCGAATCTTCCAGGGCGGTTTTCGCAATTCATCCAACCGTTGGTTTGTCCGACCGGCTACTTGTAGCCGGTCTCGAACCGAGCGCGGTCGAAGGGGCAATGAAACGCAGCCAAAGTTCAACCGCCCCACTCGCGACTTCCCGGACATACAGGACCGCCGCGCGGGCGCTGCCCGCGCCGACCACGTCCTTTGCCTATATTGACCTGGCGCTGCTGTATTCGCGCCTAGACGCAGCGGTTCGACCGCTATTGCTGCTAGGTGCGGCATTTATTCCGGCGATCGGGAATGATGTCGATATTGCGAAATTGCCGCCGCAGGAGACGATCACCAAATATCTGAACCCGATTGTCTTGTCGCAGCGATACGACCGCGATGGCTACGTCGCCGAGTCGATAGGGCCGGTCACAGCCAATGAAGCGGTTTTGCTCCTTGGGCTGGCCGCGGTATACCGGGCCGCCATTGCACATCATGTTGACTAGTAGAACCTTGCTAAGCTTTCGGGTGCGCCATTTCGGCACGCCTGGAGAGTAGCGGTAATTGCCTAAAATTGTGCTGTTAGCCGGGCAGTTTTGTGCTATGTTTCGCGCCCTATGGCTATCCTGAAGAAAAATGCATTTTCCCGCCGCATCCCTGATCTGGTAACGGAGGAACTGGTGGCCGTGCTCTCTCGGCGCGCCTCCTATGAATTCAAAGAGCTGTTTGACATCGTGCACGAAAATCTGCGTGCCCGAAACGCAGCCAGCGGCGGCGAAGAAATGCTCCGGCTGCGCGCCTATGAAAAGCTGCAGAATCTGGTGGCGCGCGGTGCGGTGAAAAAGAATGGCAAGAAATACAAAGGTCTGCCGTCCGCGCTTGCCAGCGCCATTGCGCCGCAGAACGGGCACGTGCCCGCCGTCTCGCGGTAATTCGCTGCATTAGATCGACAGCGGAGGAGGCGTGATGCTTCGCGAATATCTGCCGCTTCTCTTGCAGATAATCGTCGCGATCGTTTTTGCCGCTTCTGCTTTACTCGTCAGCGCGCTGATCGGTAAAACCGGCAAACGCACGCCGGCGAAGGATATGCCCTATGAATGCGGCATGATACCGCAGGGCGAAGGGCAGCCGCGCTTCAGCGTGAAATTCTACCTCATAGCGATGCTCTTCATCCTTTTCGATGTCGAGATCGTGTTCATGTACCCCTGGGCTGTCGTCTACAAAGACATGATCGGTCACAGCGCGGTCATCTTCTGGAGCATGCTCAGCTTTATCTCCATCCTGATGGTCGGCTACGTCTACGCGGTAAAAAAAGGCGCGCTCGATTTCCGCAAGTAAAGCGGCGCACGCCGTCCACGAGTAGCCGCGCAACTAATCGACGATTTCGAGGCCCATCTGGCGGGCGGTGCCAGCAATGATGCGGAAAGCGGCTTCGTCGTTGCGCGCGTTCAGGTCTTTGCGCTTCACATTAACGATGTCCAGGACCTGTTTGCGAGAAATTTTGCCGACCTTCGTTTTGTTGGGCTCTTTTGAACCGGCGGCAATGTTTGCCGCTTTTTTCAACAGAACGGCGGCCGGCGGGCTCTTCGTAACGAACGTGAAGCTCTTGTCTTTATAAACCGTGATGACGACCGGGAGAATGTCGCCCGCTTGCTTCTGGGTCGCGGCGTTAAATTCTTTGCAGAAGGCCATGATGTTGACGCCCCGCGGTCCCAAAGCAGTGCCGACGGGCGGAGCTGGATTGGCCTGCCCTGCTGGAATCTGGAGCTTTATCTGAGCGACAACTTCCTTTGCCATTGGGTTTTCTCTTGGAGATTAAATCATTGAATCGGGCAATTCATCCGCGTTCAACTTGCCAATATTCGAGTTCCACCGGCGTAGCGCGGCCGAAGATGGTGACAGATACGCGAAGCTTGCCGCGTTCGGGGTCGATTTCCTCAACGATTCCGGTCTGGTTTTGGAACGGGCCGTCCGCGACCTTAACGCTCTCACCGACTTCGAAGCTGACTTTCGGCTTCACCTTTTCTTCGCGCTCCTTCATCTGCGCGAGCATCTGTTCCACTTCCGATTGCCGCATCGGGATCGGTTTGTCTTTGGTGCCCGCGAAGCCGATCACGCCGGGTGTGTCGCGGATGAAATACCAAGTGCGGCCGACGAGCTGATTGTTTTCGTCGAGCAAATGCATGTTGATGATGAGATAGCCCGGATAAAACTTGCGCGTCGTTTCGCTTTTTTTGCCTTTCTTGATTTCCGAAACCCGCTCGGTCGGGACGAGCACCTCATAGATGAGGTCGCCCATCTCTTCAGTCTTCACGCGCTTTTCGATGTTTTCCTTGACCTTGTTTTCCTGGCCGGAAAGGACGTGGACCACGTACCATTGATCTCTTCCTGCGAGTGTTTGCGCCATAAATCAGTGCAGCCGGGTGAAGAAGTGGACAAAGTTCACGAGTACGAAATCGAAAAACGCGACGAAGCCCCCGAGCAAAAGCATGGAAATAAACACCACAACGGTCGAATCACTCAGTTCCTTAAACTTGCGAAAACCTCTCTCTTTCGGATCAATCGGCCAGGAAGCTTTCTTAAGTTCGACGATAACTTCGTTGAAGAAGTTTTTTGTTTTGGCGATCATTGTCGTTGAAGGCTTGAAGCGACACAGCGTTGAAGCGGTTCCATTTCTAACGATTTACGATTCAACGTTTTAACGATTAACGTCAGCCGCACGCCAGGAGGGACTCGAACCCCCAACCGACGGTTTTGGAGACCGCTACTCTACCGATTGAGCTACTGGCGTAATGTTTACTCTTCCGCTTCCTCTGAATCTTCCTCTTTGTCCATTGTATTCAAGCAAGGAGACGAGGAGCAAGGGGTAGGGTCGAATCTAATCCAGAATATCAGTCACGCGACCTGCGCCGACAGTCTTTCCACCTTCGCGAATGGCGAACCGAATCGTCTTCTCCATAGCGATAGGCGTAATCAACTCGACCTCGATGTTGACGTTATCGCCGGGCATGACCATTTCCACGCCTTCGGGCAGCTTCACCGTGCCAGTCACGTCAGTTGTGCGGAAGTAGAACTGCGGTCGATAATTCGTGAAGAACGGCGTGTGCCGGCCGCCCTCCTCTTTGCTCAGGACGTAAACTTCCGCCTTGAATTTTTTGTGCGGCGTGATCGAGCCCGGCTTGGCGATCACCTGACCGCGCTCAACATCTTCTTTTTTGATGCCACGCAGCAGCACTCCCACATTATCGCCGGCACGTGCTTCATCGAGAAGTTTCCGGAACATCTCGATGTCAGTCGCAACGGTCTTGGTCGTGGGGCGAATACCGACGAGCTCAACTTCCTCCATCTTCTTGAGGATGCCGCGCTCGACACGACCGGTCGCGACGGTGCCGCGGCCTTCAATGTTGAACACGTCTTCGATCGGCATCAGGAACGGCTGATCGATCGGCCGCTCCGGCACCGGAATGTAATCGTCGATCGCTTCGACCAACGCGAGCACCTGCTTCTCTGCCTCCGCATCGCCATTTAACGCCTTGAGCGCGCTGCCCTTGACGATCGGGATTTTGTCTCCTGGAAACTCATATTGCGTCAGCAGATCGCGCACCTCCATCTCGACGAGATCGAGCAGCTCAGGGTCATCCACCATGTCGACCTTATTCAGGAACACGACCATCGCCGGCACACCAACCTGACGAGCGAGTAGGATGTGCTCACGCGTCTGCGGCATTGGACCATCGGCCGCCGACACAACAAGAATGGCGCCGTCCATCTGCGCCGCACCAGTGATCATGTTCTTCACGTAGTCAGCGTGACCGGGGCAATCGACATGGGCGTAGTGGCGCTTCTCGCTCTGGTACTCCACGTGCGCGGTGTTGATCGTGATACCGCGCTCTTTTTCTTCCGGCGCGTTGTCGATTGATTCGTAAGCACGCACCTCGGCCATACCCTTCTTCGCCAGCACGCTGGTGATCGCGGCGGTAAGCGTAGTTTTGCCGTGGTCCACGTGACCGATCGTGCCGACGTTCACGTGCGGTTTATCGCGTTTAAATGCTTCCTTAGCCATTTTTCGTTATCTCCTGTCGTTATTTAACTAAACTACGTCTCTCAATTTAACCGTCACACCGGCCGCGAGCCCAATCGTGGAGCCCATGACCGGGATTGAACCGGTGACCTCGTCCTTACCAAGGACGTGCTCTGCCAACTGAGCTACATGGGCCGGTCTGCTCCCCGCGGGTAGAACTAAAAGTCCCAAAGCCGCTCCAAACCGCAATTTGAACGACCATGGGACCGCCTCGTTCTCGCAAAAAGCGTCTAAAACGCTAGCAGCGTGCTCCGGTGTGTCAAAAAAATTTAAATGTGGGGCAACTTTCCGAGTTGCCAGCTAATTCGGATCGCAAGTTGGAAACGATCCCCACTATTCACCGAATTATATGGCTGGTCGGCTCGGTGCGGCCCCTCGTCACGAACCGCCAAATGACCGCGATCACGATCAGAACCGCCACTGCGATACCAATGTTCAACGGCGTGATCAAGGTAGGCTTCGGTACGGGCGTCGGTGTGGGCGTGGTTGCCGCCGCCCCTGCCGGAGCATTGCGCTTGGCCAGCATACTCTGCGCGTATTGCAACCGTGAGAACGTGTCGTTGTCCTCGGGCTTGAGCTTCAGCGCCTGCTCGTAATCCGCGATGGCTTTTTCATACTCCTGCATCAGCGAGTACGTGTAGCCCCGCTTCGCCAGCGTCTGCTCGTCATTCGGATTTTGATTCAGGATGGTCGTGTAATCTTCGATCGCGGCAGGAAAGTTTTTCAGATTGCGATATGCGAACGCGCGCCGGTCGTAATTCTCCGGATCGTTCGGAATCTTTTGGATCGCCGCCGTGAAGTCCGCGACCGCCTTATCCCACTGCGATGGATCCGATGCTGCCAAACCAATTTCAGCAAAGCCACGGAACTTATACGCCAGCGGGTCGTCAGCCTTGAGCTTAAGCGCCTGTTCCAAATCACCCAGCGCCTGATCGTACGTTTTCTGCTGAATCAAAGCTTCCGCGCGGCCGACGTAGGCACGCTCTTCCTTTGGCGCCAGCTCAATCACCTTGGAAAAATCCGCTGTCGCTTCGGCTGGCATTTTCATCGCCAGGTAGGTGATGCCCCGATTCTCGTAAAACGCCGGCTGTTTTGGATCCGCCAGAATCGCCTGGCTGAACGCCACGACTGCTTGATCGTATTGCTTCGCGTCGAAAAGTTGAATGCCTCGCTGATATTCGGCCATGCCGGGGCCGCTCTTCGCGCTGGCCTCTTTTTCTTTCGCTGCGTCCACGCCGCAGATCGCCGTAAATGCCGCGACGAGAAGAAATGCAATTGTTCGGTTGCTGATGATCATATTCGTCTCCTTCGCTTCTATTTTTTGAGCGATTAATCGCGCCGAAGCCAGCAAATTAACGTCGGCCAAATTTGAATCGACGATCCAGATGAAGCAGCCTGCTGCAACCGAGCAAATGGTCGATCTTCGCGGGCGAGCCAATCTCTCGCGCGGTTACGCCGCGCTCTTCGCCACCATTGCCATTTGGTCGATGCCGTCGCTCTTTCAGTACTACCTCATCCGCTACTACGACCCGTGGGCGCAAAATTTCTATCGCTATTTGGTGGCTTGTCTCGCCATTGTACCGTTTGTGTTGCTCCATTTCCGCCGCAGCGGAGCGAACATCAACCTGCACGCATTTGCTATTTGCCTCATTCCCTGTCTACCAAACGTCATCCACCAGATCACCCAAGTCGTCGCGCTCTACTACGTCGGACCGGGCGTCTACGCGATCTTCACCCGGTCCTCGGTCATTTTCACTGCGTTGCTTGCTCTCATCTTTTTTCCCGAGGAACGCTACTTCATTCGGCAGTGGCAATTCCAAGTCGGCACCCTGCTCGGGCTGCTCGGCGCGTTCGGCGTTGTTTGGTTCCAAGCCGGGTGGCAAAGCGGCCCGATTCCGCTCCGAGGCATGATCATCGCATTTACCGCCACCTTCTGCTGGGCACTTTACAGTGTCCTCGTCAAACGTCCCTCCGCTCAGCTCGGCCCGATCCGCAGTTTTGGCGTAATCAGCGTCATCACTTCCACGTTCCTACTGCCGCTGAGTCTTCTATTCGGCAACATCACGACCCCGCTGCGCGTTGACGCACATGTCAATCTGATCCTCATCATTTCCGCCGTAAGCTGCATCACGTTGGCGCACGTCTTGTATTACGTCGCCATTCAGGAAATCGGGGTCGCGCTCGCACAAACACTCCAGCTGCTTTGCCCCGCCGGCGCGCTCGGCCTCTCAGCGTGGATCTTTGGTGAACGCCTCACGTATCCGCAACTTTGGAGTGCGCTCATCCTTCTCCTCGGCGCCTTTCTTGCCATGCGCGTCAAAGCAATCGTGACCACCGAGACTGCGGAGAATTTGTAACTGGAACGAGGAAACTGGAAAAACGAGGCATCTCAGGAAAGCTACGAGGCAGGCTCGAACTTCGCACAGCAACAGAAGCAGATCGAAATCCTAATTGCCCAGCTGAAATAGCAGCTGGTGTTAACAAATGATGAGTGGCCAGTTGAAGGTAAGTAGATGTACGCGGCTCAGCATGACACCCACGGTGCCACTGATCTGTAGCGCAAAATTGCCGTTGCGCCGAGTTTTGCGACAAAGCTTGCAAACCAGTTCTGGCGGGTTTGCTGGGCCTGATTTTCCTGTCGCTTTTCGGAACGCTGGCACTGAGCGCGGCGATGTTCCTGGAAAATTACGACTGGCGGTACCGCGCCATTTCCAACCTGCTCTCGCCGCGAGACAATCCTAACCATTACTGGCTGCCAGCATGCGGAATGTCGGTTGCAGCTTTGTTAATCCTACCGCTCGCTGCGTACCTGCGAAGCCATTTGGAACTCGCCTCGCCCCGCGCAGCACTCCTGAGCAGCGGCGCTTTCG
>DASQXY010000207.1:0-3105 GCA_035639455.1 Chthoniobacterales bacterium
CACGCAAAATCGAACCCGCTTAGACGCGGCGCGGCCGCGGCGCCACTAGCAAGTACTCGCCAAAGCAAGCGCTTCCCAGCGATTCCAAGCGTTAGGCTTTCGAATGATTGCAGCAGCGCCAGATTTGGCTTGCGCGAATCACCGGCACGAAGCTTACCACGCGAGAACTTTTCGGCGACCCAGCCGCCAGCCTTACGCAGAGAGCTCTCGTGCACCTCCAAATTTTCCATGAGACGCTTCAATTGTTGCTGGTCGGCCTTGATCTCTGTGCGCAATTGCGCGACAAATCGCTCGATTTCGTCGCCCTCATGTTTGTCGATGATGTCATCGAGCATCTCGAGCGCGCCGATCGACCCGGCGAGATGATCGTTCAGGTAAATTGCTAAATCGTTCATATCGGCCGCTGCCGCGTCTTTTACTTGTTCGCCAACGCGCGTAGCTTTGGTCGTGTCGTCGCCTTCTCGTACCTATTTCGTTAGGCCAGATGAATGCACCAGTTGGTAGGGTGCGACCACCGACGGGGCCGCGGACCGTTCGGCGAGTCGACTCTTCCAACTCGCGCCTCAAAATCGTTGTCCGTGGGGCCGTGCAGGGTGTCGGTTTTCGTCCATTTATTTACCGGCTCGCGACAGCACGAAAACTCAACGGTTGGGTTTCCAACTGCACGCAAGGCGTTTTTGTGGAAGTCGAAGGTCCGGCTGACGTGCTCGAGGAATTCCTGCTTCGCGTCAGAACTGACAAGCCGCCACGGGCTGTGATTCAAAGCCTCGAATCATCTCTTCTCGATCCAATCGGGTTCTCCACGTTCGAAGTCAAAGAAAGCGATAGCGCGGGAGATAAGTCAGCGCTGATTCTTCCGGACATCGGGACCTGCGCCGATTGCTTGCGCGAGATTTTTGATCCAAGCAATCCGCGCTTTCGATATCCGTTCACGAACTGCACGAACTGCGGTCCGCGCTTCTCGATTATCGAAGCCCTGCCTTACGACCGCGTGAACACGTCGATGAAGAAGTTCGCGATGTGCAGCGACTGTGAACGCGAATATCACGATCCCTTCGATCGGCGTTTTCACGCGCAACCGAACGCGTGTCCGCGATGCGGGCCACACCTGCAATTGTGGGATGAGCACGGCAGGATTATTTCCGAACGCGACAGCGCATTGTACAAAGCCGCTGACGCAGTTCGCGCCGGAAAAATTGTAGCGCTCAAGGGCATCGGCGGATTCCAGTTGATTTTGGACGCGTGTAACGGCCCGGCTGTTGTTCGACTGCGTCAACGAAAGCACCGCGAAGAAAAACCGTTCGCACTCATGTACGCGTCCCTCGACGCGGTGCGCGACGATTGCGAAGTTTCCGAGCCAGAAGAGCGACTACTCCTCTCGCCCGAGTCGCCGATTGTGTTGCTCACGCAAAGATCGGCAAATCGAAAGAAAGAATCGGTAATCGCTTCCGCAGTCGCACCGCGAAATCCAAAGCTCGGTGTCATGCTGCCGTATTCCCCGCTGCATCATCTCCTGATGCGCGAACTTGAGTTCCCTCTGGTGGCGACAAGCGGGAATTTAAGTGATGAACCAATTTGCACGGACGAGCGCGAAGCGCTGGAGCGTTTGCGCGGAATCGCCAATCTCTTTCTCGTGCACGACCGGCCGATTGTTCGTCACGTCGATGATTCCATCGTTCATGTGATTTGTGGTCGGGAAATGATTCTGCGCCGCGCGCGAGGCTACGCGCCTTTGCCCATCACGCTACACTCCGAAAACCGAAGGTCGAAAGCCGAAACAATCCTCGCCGTTGGCGCGCATCTGAAGAACACGGTCGCACTCAAGATCGACGACAACGTTTTCGTGAGTCAGCACATCGGCGATCTGGAAACGAAGCAAGCTTACGGCGCCTTCTGCCGCGCAACGGCAGATCTGCCGCGGCTCTATGATTCTAAAGTCGACGTCGTCGCGTGCGACATGCATCCCGAGTATCTCTCGACCAAGCACGCGACCCAGATCCAATCGCGAATCCACTCGGTCCAGCATCACTGGGCACATGTGATCGCGTGCATGGCGGAAAACGAAATCGAGCCCCCAGTTCTGGGTGTGGCTTGGGATGGAACCGGCTACGGATTGGACGGCACGATTTGGGGCGGCGAATTTTTGCGGGCGAAATCCGATTATACATTCGAGCGGGTCGCGCATTTGCGACAGTTTCGGCTGCCCGGCGGAGACGCGGCCATTCGCGAACCGCGCCGCGTGGCGATCGGATTGCTGCAGGAACTATTCGGCGATGACTGCTGGAATTTACCGCATGCAGTTGTCGATCTTGCCGAGCAGGAGCGCGCTTTGTTGCGGCAGATCCTCGAACGAAAAATCAACGCACCGCTCACTTCGAGCGTGGGGCGGTTATTCGACGCCGTCGCCGCTCTCATCGGCCTGCGACTCCGTTCAAGCTTTGAAGCTCAGGCGGCAATGGAGTTGGAGTTCGCGCGTGACCCGAACCTACGGGATACTTATTCGCTATCGCTGAATGATCGTTCGCCGATAGTGCTGGATTGGGAACCGATGATACGCGAGCTGCTCAATGATCTTACGAACGCCGTGACACCCGGGTTGATCTCGGCAAAACTTCACAACGGACTCGTTGAGGCAATCGTCGCGGTGGCAAAACGCATCGGCGAAGAGAAACTGATCCTCACCGGCGGCTGTTTCCAGAATCGCTATCTGACGGAACGAACTGTCGAGCGGCTGCGCGAGGAACGTTTTCGCCCGTACTGGCATCAGCGCATTCCACCCAACGACGGCGGGATCTCACTGGGTCAGACCATTGCCGCAATGAATCGCCGGGACTGAAGGAGAATGAACCTGCTCTACGCGGAAGTTGTCGATCTTGTAACCGAAGACGAACCGAAGATGGCACGGGTGCGAGTCGCGGGCGCGTTGCGACAGGTGCTCGTTGGGTTACTGAGCGACGTGCAGCGCGGCGACCGAGTGTTGTTGTGCGACGGCGTCGCGATTGCGAAAGTCGAGGAGGAGCAAGCGGAGAAATAAAGATGTGCCTAGCCATTCCCGGTAAGCTGATTGAGATCGTCCAGCACACGAGTGGGATTCGGATGGGGCGG
>DASQXY010000208.1:0-3063 GCA_035639455.1 Chthoniobacterales bacterium
TCGGCAGCACTCTGATTACGCCGATTTAACTCGGCGTCAGTTTTCTACTTTAGTCTTCCTGCATTCTTCCGATTTGCTGGCGCATCGACAGCTCCAGCCCTAACATTTCTTTATCGAACGAAAACAAAGGAGGAATTATGCCGATGTACGTCAGTCTTCTTCAGTTCACTGATCAAGGTATTCGCAACGTCAAAGACACGACCAAACGCGGTGCGACTGCCACAGCGCAGGCGGAGAACATGGGAATGAAAGTCAACCAGGCACTTTGGACAATGGGCGCGTACGACGTCGTGCTTCTCCTCGAAGCACCCGACGACGAAACCCTGACTGCGTTCGCGCTGAAGCTCGCCTCGCAAGGCAATGTCAAAACTCAAACGTTGCGCGCCTTTTCGCAGGAAGAAATGGAAAGAATCCTCGCGAAAGCTAAATAGCCGCTGAGTGGGCAGGTCTGTTACGGGCTGACCTCGGCTTTTCTGCTCGCGTCATCCACGGTGACGCGGAGTCGATGCGGCATCTCCTGCGTGACGTCGGGGTTTTTCAGGTCATAAACGAGCAACCATTTGCCTTTCACTTTCGAGTAATCAGCCTTGGGCCGCTGATATTCAGCCAGATCATAACCGCGCGCCCGCGCTTCGGTGTCAGCGATCTCTACTGCTTCATCAGTTGTCAGATGCGCACTCGCGCTCGGCGAAGATGCGAGATCTGCCTCCGGCGCGGTCGATGGGGTTTCGACGGTTGGCTCATTGCGCAATGCCGACGGTGGCATCGTCAACTCAGCCAGCGACCCATGATCCTGCGCGGTGGCGGCCGCAGCGGTGTTCGTTGGGTAGTGAGGTATGGAGGACAAACGAGGAGGTTCGCTTGCTTCGCGCACCGGCTGCTGCTCGGCCTTTTCCGCGCGCTCACTTTCACCTTGTGCCATTTTATTTTTCGGCTGTTCGGCGCCTGCCTCACTGGAACTTTGCGGAGGTGGGCCCGCCCCGCCGTAGCTTTGCGGAGGAGGGTTGGGCGTTGGACGTTGAACGTTCTCTTCTGATTTCCTCGGGCTTTCTTCTCCGCGCGGAGGCAGATTCACTGGGGCGAACTTCGCCTTATCCTCCTTCTTCGTTGCTGGTTGTTCTGTTGGTCCTTCGGCTGGGCTTTGTTGTGTCTGCTGCGCGTTGCGCCGTAGCTCCTCGGATGCGGATACAGGCTCGGTCGTTGGTGGTGGCGAAGTCGCCGGAGCCGCCTCCGCTTTCTCTCGCGCGAGTGCCGATCGCCAATCGATCGCGAATCGCGACGATGCCGCTCCGCGCGCCCAGCCGGTCATCCGTTTGCCGTCGCTGAAGAACGCGTGCGCGGTTGTTCCCTTTACGTGGACATTGACCGGTCCATCAAATTTGCCGTGCACCATGTTGCCGTAATAACGCGCGTAAACGGCGCCTTTCCCTGTGTACCAGGTCAGTTCGCCCACGCCCGTGGCATAACCGCCCTTGTCGCGCTCTCCCCACCAGCTCGCGGTATCGTCCGGCTTCGGATTAGCATTCCAGATCAGTGTTTTCCCGTCCTTGGTGCGCTGATACTCGCCCGCGCCAAACGCCGCGCCGGCCCACATCGACAACAACGCGACGCAAACCGAAACCACTCGTCCCACAATGCGCACCGTAGCGATCACCCGCCGACTTTCAAACAGGCGCGTTTCTCGCGCGCTTTCGGCAATTCGGCGCGTGTTTGTTTTCTACTTTCTAATTCCTACTTCTTACTTACTCATGACGCGGTCGCGCTTGCCGGAATGAAACCTTCGCCCTCTTCGAATCGCAGCTTGTGATGCAGTTCGCGCCGTAGCAGGAGGAGATTGACGCATGCCTGAAAAACTTGTGACGCCACTGAAAGATACCAGACATGCCGAATGTCGAAACCGGGTGTGCGCGACAGCAGCAGTGCCGGTAGTGCGAAAAGCACCAGGCGCGTCGCCGAGCTCAGCAACGGCGGCACCGTGTTGCCGAGCCCTTGGAATATGCTCGAGCTGGTGAACACGATTCCCGCCGCGATGAAATTAAACGACACAATGCGCAGGTAGTCGCTTCCGAACGCAATCACGTGCGCGTCCCTTGAGAAAAAGCGGATCATCGGTTCCGGCGCAGCCCACGCGATC
This sequence comes from Chthoniobacterales bacterium, assembly GCA_035639455.1. Lineage (GTDB taxonomy): Bacteria > Verrucomicrobiota > Verrucomicrobiia > Chthoniobacterales > UBA10450 > AV17. Next base: position 2,135 of record DASQXY010000208.1, read on the forward strand.
AACGCTAGCGCCAACATCATGATCGCCGCGATGGCGAGACCAGAGTAAACCGATTGCCGCACCCGGTCCGCGCGTCGGCCGCCGAAGTTTTGTCCCACAACCGGCGAGACCGCGAAACTGAGCGCGACCACCGGCAAAAAGAGCGCCTGCATCACACGCACGCCGACGCCAAATCCAGCCTGCGCCGCTGGACCGAACGCGCGGATTATCGCGTAGACGAGCACGATGTAGAGGAAGAGCAGAATGAACTCCGCGCCGGCCGGCACACCGATGCGCAACATCGATTTCCAGATTGTCAGTTGCGGACGAAACAGCGGAAACCGGAACCGGAGGTACCGATATTTTTTCTCGAAGTAAAAAATGATCAGCGCATTGCCCACGAGAATGGAAATGAACGTCGCCAGTGCCGCGCCGCTCACACCAAGCTTTGGCCACGGGCCGATTCCGAAAATCAGGAATGGTGCGAGCACCATGTTCAGCACGACGGTCAGCACCTGGAACATCACCGGCGCCTGCACGATGCCAGTCGCGCGCAGCGCCGAACTCATCGCGACTAGCGGGAACTGGAGCAACAGCGCGGGCACATACCATCTCAAGTATGTCTTTGCCAACGCCGCCGTCGTTGTATCTGCGCTCAGCGAGTTGGCGTAAACATCCATCGTCAGAAACGCTAGCACGCCGAGCGCCGATGCGATCAAGATCGACATCATGCACGACTGATTGAACACGAGCTCAGCTTGCGTCTGATCTTTTCGTCCGGCCGCTTGCGAAATTAAAGCAGTCGTTCCCACCCCGAGCATTTGCGTCAGTGCCAGCACGATCATCATCAGATTCCCCGCTACACCGACAGCGGCGATCGCCTCCTTGCCGAGTCGCCCCACCCAAAAGAGGTCAGCCAGCAAATACAGCGTCTGCACGACCATGCTCAC
>DASQXY010000209.1:0-2898 GCA_035639455.1 Chthoniobacterales bacterium
TGTTGCTTCTCGTTTTGTTAATTGGGCTAAGCCGAAGTTATCTCGGAGCACATTATCTGAGCGAGGTTATGGGCGGGATTACCGCCGCTATCGTGTGGCTGGCCGTTTGCTGGACCGCGATCGAAACTTTGCGACGGCGAGCACGATGAAATTTTCGAGCGCACCACCGAGCCGACAGCGTACCCAGAGCCAGCACTCGTGACCGCGCGAGTTTTACAAAGGCCTTCAAGTTTTCGTTTCTGCGCTTTCTGGGGAATGGCAACTGCCGCAGTGCACTGGTTGCGCGCCGGCATGATTGTCCTGCGCCATCGCGCTACTACTCGTTAGGCAATTCGAGGGTAAATCGCGCATGCGTTGCGGCAAATCGCCGCGCATTCGTGAAAATCGAGCGCGCAACGAACCAATCACATCCCGCGCCAGATAACGCAGCGGATGATTCACCTTGTGCGAAGTATCGACGATGCAATAAACACCGCAGCCGGCCTGACACGATTTCTTCACGTTGTAGGCGCAGAGGTCTTCCGGCGTGATGTCGAGAATATGCCTGTCCGTGCGCACCTGATTGCAGAGCCAGAATTTTCCGCGCGCGGAAACGTAGAAGTATTTGTAGCCGGCAGTGCAGGTCCATTCGAGCGGTTCGCCCCGCAGCATCGCTTTTTCATAACGGAAAAGATTCCAGTTCGTGTGAATCTTCGCGCCGTTGCGCTTCAAGGTTTCCTGTTGCTCGACCAGTTTCAGGATCGGTTCGGTTAAAGCAGCATCGCGCAAGGTGCGATGTTGAATCAAATCATCGTGTACCGCGCGCGCATGCACACCGATTCCGCGATCGAGGCAGGTGTCGATCACGGTCGGCACTTCATCCAAACTGTCGCGAAATAGCACGCCGCTGACGTTCAGTTTGATGGGCGAATTCGCGAACCAATCCAATTTGTGCAGCACCGACTTCATCGATTTGCGCGTGCTCGTCACCGGCGTCATGCGGTCGACGGAGATGTGAAATGAATCCAGCCCCGCATCTTCCAGATCGCGCAACAGATCGCGCGTGAGCAGAAACGCATTCGACGACATACTCACTTTGTAAAAGCCGAGCGACTTCGCGTAGCGCACGACCTCTGCGATGTCGGGATGCTTGAGCGGTTCACCGCCTTGCAAGCCGAGTCTGGCCACGCCGAGCGCGCGAATTTTATCCATCCATTTCTTCAAATCGGCGAGGGGCGCATGCGGGAAAGAGTTGTCGTACTCGTTGCAATAGGCGCAATCGAGGTTGCACTGATCGGTCACGTAAAGATGAGCGACCCACGGTTTGCGATCAATGGCGCGCGTGATCAATTCGATCGGAAACATACCGTCTTGTTAGGCAACGGCCGGTTTCGGCGCCGGGCTGGTCGATAGCAACTGCTTGGCGCGTGAGACAACCTCGTTCGTATTCGTGCGCACAGGTTGCTGCAAAATGAGCGAAGTACTGATGGGCACAATAAATGCCGCAGCCTTCCTGGCAATCCTTTTTGTGATTTGTACGCCGTAAAGATCGTCCAGCCTCACGTGCATGATGTGGCCGCCGCTCGCACTACTGGCAGCGCCACATTATGCCCGGCTTTGGTCCGGGAAGATGGAGCCGCCCTTCTGGTTGCTGCGACCGAAGGTGACGTACATATGGCTGGCCTCCACGATCGTCGGGTTCGCAATTGCGCATTGGATAGCGCAGGGTAAGGAGCCCCTCTCTTCTGAGGCGGGACAATATTTGTTCACGCAGTCAGCCCCGGACGATCGAATTTTCGTCTGGGGTGAAGCTCCGAAAATCTATCTCGATGCTCACCGACGGTCTGCTGTCGTTACATCGAAACGTTTCCACTCACCGGTTATATCTTCGGCGGCCCGATCCCCGGTTTCGATACCCGGAGTAGAATCTTGCCCAATGCCTGGCCCACCCTCGAGCGAGATTTTGCCAGGCATCCGCCGGTGTACATCGTCGACGTTCAAGACCCCAATAAGGCGCAGTATCCCGTGCAGGAGTTCCCCATCTTGGCTCGCTTGCTGGCGGAACGGTATCAGCCTGTAGCACGTACTGCTGAAGCCGTGATTTATCGGATGCGGTAGGCCGCCAGCTAGATGGGAATACGATCAAGTCCGAAGTAAGTCACCAAAGAAAAACCGGACGTCATCGTGGCGTATGCGATGACGAGCGCCGTGGCGATCAGCGCTGCGGCCGAAGGCCAATTTGAAAACTTGTCAGTGCGATGTTCTTCCGCGATTAATCTTGTCGTCCGCAATTTTCATGAACGCTGACGCCATTCGAGTCGAGCGCCCAACGACGAACTCACGCGTCTTCGCGCAGACGCGTTGGGATGCGCTGCCCGCGGCGGCGGGACTTTTTCACCTCGCCTACTTCTTCGCACTGTTCTGGCTGTGGCCGCGGACGCCGTTGTGGATCATGCTGATCCTGGGGTTCATTTACTCGCTGATGATCAATGCCAACATTAACGGCGTAGGTCACAATTTCATTCACAACCCGTTCTTCCGGTCGAAAATCCTGAACCGTCTCTTCGGCATTACGCAATCAATCGCCTGTTGTTTCTCGCAGACCTACTATGATCTCGTGCACATGCAGCACCACAAGGGCAACGCCGATCGACCCGATGAAAACGGCGACACTGTTGATTGGATTTCGATTTACCGGCACGGCCACGATGGCGAGGCGGAGAATCCGTGGCGCTACGTCTTCCTGAGCTTCTTTCGCGACGACGTCGGCTTGATTCGCAAACAATTGCGCAAACGCAATAATGGCGACCTGACTTGGGGGAACATCGAGCTCGCTGCGTTCGCCACAACGCTACTGATCATGTTTCTGTTCAATTGGCGCTACGTGATCTTCTATTTCGTCCCGTTTTGGTACCTCGG
>DASQXY010000210.1:0-5443 GCA_035639455.1 Chthoniobacterales bacterium
GGTTATCTCCTGCAAATTTTCACGAAACCGATCGAAGACCGGCCGACGCTGTTCTTCGAAATCATCCAGCGCAAAGGCGCGAAGAGCTTCGGCAAAGGCAATTTCAGAGCGCTGTTTGAAGCGATCGAGCGCGAACAGGCCGCGCGCGGGAATTTATGAGTGGCGCAACTTTTCAAGTTGCGGCGGCAAGTTCGAAACTTGCCCCACATTAACGGAGGAGGACATGCCGTACTATCGAAAACTTGGCGAGATGCCGCGCAAGCATCATATCTGGTTCCATCGCGACGGCGCCGGACCTGGTTACAACAATGAAGGCATTTATTACGAGCACGTAGTTACGACCGAGGGCTTTAACGAGGCGTACTCCATCATGTATCACCTGCGCCCGCCGACTCGGGTGCGCAACGTGGAGCTGCTCAAATGCGAGGAGCTCAAAAAGGTGACCGACAGTCCGCTGCGACATCACCACCTCAAGACCGCGAAGATCCCGCGGCGGGGCGATCTCTACACCGGTCGCATTCCAGTTTTGTTTAACCAGGACGTCATCGCGTATCGCGCGCGACCGGCGAAAACCTACGGCGACTTTGAATATTACAAAAACGGCGGCGCCGATGAGATCATCTTTGTCTTCAAAGGCGGCGGCACGCTCGAATCAGTTTTCGGAAAACAACGCTATCGCGCGGAGGATTACATCGTCATCCCGCGCGGCATCACTTATCGGGTCGTGCCGGACAACGTTGAAGAGGAAGACTACCTGATCCTCGAATCGGTTGGGCCGGTGCGGATTCCGCAACGCTACCTAAACAGAGAAGGCCAGATCAAAATGGGCTCGCCCTATTCCGAACGCGATCTGCATGGCCCGACAGAGCTAAATACAACGGACAAAGGGGAGGACACCGAAATTCTCGTCAAAGACGGCCCGCGTTGGACTTGCGTGACGATGGCACATCATCCGTTCGACGTCGTCGGTTGGGACGGCTACGTCTATCCATTCACGTTTAACGCGCAGGATTTTGAGCCGATCACAGGCACCGTTCACCAGCCGCCACCGATCCATCAGACGTTCGAGATCCGTGGTTATGTCGTGTGCACGTTCGCGCCGCGCATGCTCGACTACCATCCCGAAGCCGTGAAGATTCCCTGGGTCCACGACAATGTGGAAGCCGACGAGGTCTTATTTTATGTGCGCGGTAATTTCGGGTCGCGCCGCGGCATTGAACCGGCGTCGATCACGCTGCATCCGCGCGGAATCCCGCACGGGCCGCATCCTGGAACAATTATGGCAAGCCGGAACGCCACTCGCACCGAGGAGCTTGCCGTCATGTTTGACACACAGCACACCCTCGAGTTAACCGAGCAGGCCGTTGCGCTCGACGACGAGAAATATCCGCAGAGCTGGCTCGAGTGATTGTCGATGTTGCGCACCTTAGATTCTGACATCGAAACCGACGATCGCCTATCGCGGCTGGCTGAACCGCTGCCGCCCGGCCAAATCGGCCGACTGACGAAAGCGTATCGCGAGCTGCTCGATGCGATTGGCGAGGATGGCGATCGCCAGGGTCTGGTGAAAACTCCGGCGCGTGCAGCACGTGCGATGGAATTCCTCACTCAAGGATACCGCCAAAGCGTCGAAGAGATCGTCAACAACGCGATCTTCGATTCCGACGCGAGCGAGATCATTCTGGTGAAAGACATCGAGCTCTACTCGCTGTGCGAGCATCACCTGCTGCCGTTCATCGGCCGCGCGCACGTGGCTTACATCCCGAATGGCAAAGTCATCGGGCTCTCGAAGGTCGCGCGCGTGGTCGATGTGTTCGCGCGGCGATTGCAGATCCAGGAAAATTTAACGACAGAAATTGCCGAGTCGCTGATGGACTGTTTGCAACCTAACGGCGTGGCTGTGGTGGTGGAGGCAAAGCATCTCTGCATGATGATGCGCGGCGTCGAAAAGCAGAACTCGATCATGAAAACATCGTGTCTGCTCGGCTCCTTCAAGGAAGACGCCCGTACCCGCTCCGAGTTTCTCTCGCTGCTCAAGGAGTAACAGGCCGGCTGCGTCGGCCTTGGCGACCGGTACGACACCTGACCTCCGAAAACGCGCGCACACGCAGCCGGTAATTGTCTCGCCGCCTGTCGGAACATAAGCTGTCAGCCTGTGCGCCCAGCGGGTTTGAAACCCGCTGAATCGATGAGGTAAATTAGCGTAGCGGAGAAGATCTCCGCTGGGCACACAGGGCCGAGCCTATGTTCCGCCGCTTGCGAAATCATGGTCGATATGTTTGCTGAGCCATGCTCTTGACGGTCAGCAAGCGCCTTGAGTTCTCATCGTCGCGCCGCCTGTTCCGGCATGGATGGAGCGAGGAAGAAAATGTTGCTGCTTTCGGTCTGCAGACACGGGCACGACACGGCACGGGGCGGAATTACACCGCGTATTTCATCTTCACCGGTGGCGTTGATCCGATCACCGGCATGCTGATCAACATCAGCGAAATCAAAGAACGCGCTGGGCGGATCGTGGATGAACGCTTCGATCACAAACTGCTGAATGAAGACAATCCAGGGTTTTCCGATTTGCCGCCCACCGCCGAGAACATCGCCCGACAGTTGTATATCGATGTTGCGCCGCTGTTTTCCGACACAGACGCGACACTCGCCGCGTGTCATTTGATCGAAACGAAAGAGCGCAGCGCCACGTGTTATTCCACCGGCGCGTGCGAAGCCAATTACTGGTTTGAATTTTCGGCTGCGCGGCAGACCATGTCGCCGCTGATAAGCGCCGCCGAGAACGAGAAGTTGTTTGGCACGGCCGCGTCGCTTCACGGTCATAATTATCGCGTTCGGCTGACGGTGCGCGCGGAGAGATTCTCGCCAGACGACCTGCTCGTCCCGCAACATGAGATCGGCGGATGCATCGAATCGCTGCGTTACGAACTGAATCATCGCTATCTGAACACCGAAGTGGCTGCGCTGAAGAACAGGCCGGTCACGACGGAGAGCCTGGCTAATTACATTCAGGAACGTGCGGCCAAGCTCATCCCGCTGCATCGTGTCCGTCTGTACGAACGGCCAGACTTTTTCGCCGAAGCCTGGACAGATGGGAACGTATTTCTCGGCATGCAGATGCCGTTCAGCGCGGCCCACCGGCTGCACGTGCGAACGTTCTCCGAGGAAAAGAACTTTGCGTTGTTCGGGAAATGCGATAATCCGCGGGGCCACGGTCATACTTATGTTGCCGAAGCGACACTCGGTGGCGCGTATGACGGGCGTAGCGGCACGGTTTACGATTTTGTCGCATTGCAAGACGCGTTAAGGGACTCACTCGCGCCGTGGCAAGATCGACATCTCGATCTGGAGACGGACGACTTTCGAGAGAATCCTTCGACTGGCGAGAATATCGTGCGGGCACTCTGGCCCAAGATCGACAATCGTGTTGGGCAGCAGCTCGTGCGTCTACGGTTGTGGGAGACGCCCAACAACCGATTCACGCTGCGACGGACGTAAGTGGCGCAAGTTTGCAACTTGCGCTTTGATTACGAGGCCAAATTCCAAACTTGCGCCACATTTTTCGATGAAGCGTTATCTTATCACTGGCGCCAGCCGGGGTATCGGGCGAGCGATTGCGCAGAAGCTCGCCGGCTCGGAGATCACGCTTCTTCTGCATGGGCGTGACACGATCGCGCTGGCCGAAACGTGCCGGGCAGTCAAAACAACGGGCGCTGAGGTTACGTCGCTCATTCACGACCTCGCCACCTCGCAAGGCGTTTCCGATTTGGTCGCGCAAGTCGGGGAGGCGCCGGTCGACTTGCTCGTGAACAACGCCGGCATTGCGATTGTGAAGCCGTTTGCCGAGATTACTGATGTCGAATGGAACCAGACGCTCGGGGTAAACGTCACCGCGCCGTTTCTATTGATCCAGCGTTTGGCGCCACGCATGTCGCCCGGCTCGAGCATTGTGAACATTCTCTCAATTGCGGCCAAGACTGGTTTCCCAAACTGGAGCGCGTATTGCATGAGCAAGTTCGCGCTCGAAGGATTTTCTCAGTCCGTGCGCGAAGAACTGCGCGACCGCAGAGTCCGCGTGATTAACATCTACCCCGCCGCAACTGACACCGACATTTGGAATGCCGTCGCAGGTGATTGGCCGCGAAGCAAAATGATATCGCCTGAGCAAGTCGGCTCGGCGGTGGCGTACGCATTATCGCGTCCGGCGGATGTGGCGGTCGAGAACATCACGATCAGCAGCGCGAGCGGAAGCTTGTGACTGGCGTCACATTGTCGATCTTAGATTTCGTCGCGCCAGCATGATTCGGGGTTTTCAGAGCGAAATCGGGATCAATGTCATCGCTTCGATCATCGCCTCGGCGGTTTTCCTCGTCGCGGGCTTCCTTTGGGGAAAATACAAGGAGCGTCGCCGAAAGTTTGGAAGGAACCTCGAGGAATACGATTTCTATCCATTTACGGTCACTCGCGAGAACTTCGGCGAGTTTAATCTGAATAATTTTCGGCTTGGGATGCATTACTTCCTCAAGAACGAGGACTACACCGCCGCGCGACAGCTCATTTTCATTGGCGAGCAAAATAATGTCCGAAGTCAGCTCGAGCCGGCCGAGCAAAAAGAGTACGCGCGTTTGTTCGACAAGTACGACGGCAAGAAAGTCGCCGATGACACGCACGAGTACCTCGAGAATTATATGCGGATCGTTCGGCTGATCGGGAAATCATTTCCGAATACCGGCATCGAGATTCTGTTACATAATTTGGCCGACCCCGCGCATTCGCTGATTACGCTGGAGAACAACGTGACCGGCCGGCACTTGCGCGACGGAACAACGAGTTTGTTGATCGATTTGAAAAAGCGCCAGTTGGCCAACGAAGACAAATTAAATTACGAGCTCAAGATCGGCTCTCGGAAATTCAAGTGCACAACGATTCCGATTAAACGCAAAGACTTCGGGATCGTCGGTGCCATCTGCATCAACATCGATGCGAACTATATCACCGAAGAAATTCTAAAAGATCGACAACGGATCGAGACCTGGTTCCAGAATTTCCTGCGCGCCGACATGCAGCTCGACGAAAATATCCTGAGCAAAGACGAATACACCAGGGCGCTCAAAGGCAAACGCCACTTCAAGGACGAGGCAGTGTGATGTTGTGCCACTGGTCTGTGGCCGGTTACATCATGACTGCAACTGCAGGACGGCTCGTAGAGCCGTGGTTACAACACGAGATATTTCGATTTTCCGCCTGCGTTCCGCTGCGGCGCGGCGAGCGCTCGACATAACAGATGCGTTTGCGAGGGCGCGCCGGCTCGAAGTGCTGCCTACTTCGGCGAGGCCTGCATCGCCGCGACGAAGTCGGGTTGTTTGTGATACTCCACTAAGCGGAAGCCCCAATTGATTAGCGTCTCGAGATCTTTGCTTGTCGCTTTCTTTTCGTTGAG
>DASQXY010000211.1:0-3612 GCA_035639455.1 Chthoniobacterales bacterium
CGGGTCGATGCCGGCGCGGAGCATCTCGATTAATTCGGGATCATCGATGGCGAGAGTTTTTCCATCTGGTGTGTCCACATCAATTGCCAGCTCAGCGGGAGTGGCCGAGACGGGATTGACTCCGGGCGGCATGCTCTCGGCTTCGACTAAATTCACAGGTCGCGCCGCCTTTTCCGGATTCCGGAAACGCGCGCGGTAACGAATCATCTGGCGTTGCTCGCGTCCGGTAAAAAACGGAAATGCTTTTGGAGCGGCGGAACTCTCGAAAGCAAAGAGGCGGTCACCGTAAACTCCGGCGTAACCGGCGAACAGTTCATCCAGCTCTTCGCCGCGCATACTTTTGACCGGGTAACGCCAAAGGCTTTCAACTATTCCGATGCGTTGCATAGCTCGACCTTTTTCGAACAAGAGATATCAAATGAAAAGCTGAAAAGCTGAAAATCTGAAATGCGGCGAGCGAGGAAGGCGAGCTGCGCGAAGAAGAAGATGCAAGCTCAAAACGAGCGCGAACTCCAGCAACAGCGGATACGTATACCAGCAGCCGGAAAAATTCTGGTTTAGCCGATTGCGGCTGCTTTCGTCTTCTCGCGGCTCGATATTCGCGCCCTCATGTCTTCGACTGACATCACATGGGCAGTTGACGCCGCGAGAATCACGAGCGTCGCATGGTGCACGTCGGCGGCTGGCATCGCGCCAAAACCCCGGTCTGGGTAGTCATAGGTAGCTGTCGCGTCGGATAGGAAGACGACCCGGTAGTTACGAAACATCGCGTCCCGCGCTGTGGCCTGGCAGCAATTCTCCGTGGTGGTGCCCGAGATGATAACGGTATCGACTCCCCACTCCCGCAGGATAATATCGAGGTCCGTGCCAAAAAATCCGCTGTAGCGATGCTTCTTGATAACATGCTCGCCCGTTGCCGGTGCCAGCTCCGAATAGATCTCCACGCCCGGCGTGCCATCGACCAATGCGTCGCGATGGGCGATCGGCGGATGCATGTCATCGAACAGGCCCATATCGCAGCCGTCATGACGGTGCACGTGTGCCGTGTAGATGATTTTGATTCCGGCCTCGCGGCAGATTCGCAACGCGTTCGTTAGCTGAGGAACGATGCGACGTGCCGCAGGCGTTTCCATCGCTGCCCCCGGTGCGACAAAGTCGTTTTGCATATCGACCACGATCATTGCGGTCTTCGTTGGGTCGATCACGTCAATCTGCATAGCTTCTCCCGTGTCTATCAGGAAGGCATGAACACAGGAAGCAATTTGATGCGTGTTCTAGTTTCTGATTTCGTTACGGACTCGTAAACGCGCGGCTAAGCGCGGCACGATATTGTGCCGCGATCTTAACTAAGAGAAACAGGTTGAGACATGCAGAAGCGGAAACTCGGAAAGAGCCGTCTAGAAGTGTCGGCAACTGGGCTTGGCTGTATGGGAATGAGCTTTGGCTACGGGCCGCCGAAAGAGAAACAGGAGATGATCTCGCTTTTGCGCGCAGCCGTCGAACGCGGCGTCACGTTCTTCGATACCGCCGAAGTTTACGGCCCATTCACAAACGAAGAACTTGTGGGCGAAGGCCTCGCACCTTTTCGCCGCCAAGTGGTGATCGCCACTAAATTCGGATTCAAACTTAAACCCGATGGGTCGCCCGGTTGGGCTGGCCTGGATAGTCGGCCCGAGCACATCAAGGAAGTTGCCGAGGGCTCGCTGAAGCGCCTGAAGGTCGATACGATCGATCTGTTTTATCAGCACCGCGTTGATCCGAACGTGCCGATCGAAGACGTAGCAGGCGCAGTGAAGGAGCTGATTCAACAAGGTAAGGTGAAACACTTCGGTCTTTCCGAAGCCGGCGTGCAAACGATCCGCCGCGCACACAGAGTCCAGCCGGTCACCGCGGTGCAGAGCGAATATTCGCTGTGGATGAGAGACCCGGAAGCGGAAGTATTGCCGGCGCTTGAAGAACTCGGAATCGGGTTTGTTCCATACAGTCCTTTGGGAAGAGGCTTTCTCACGGGAAAGATCGACGAGACTACAACGTTCGATAGTTCAGATTTCCGTAATACTCTTCCGCGCTTCACGCCCGAGGCTCGAAAAGCCAATCAGTCCCTAGTCGGTGTACTAGGAAGAATCGCAGAGCGAAAGAAGGCTACTCCTGCGCAGATCGCGCTTGCATGGCTACTTGCTCAGAAGCCGTGGATTGTGCCAATTCCCGGCACAACGAAGCTGAAGCGACTCAAAGAAAATATCGGAGCCACCGACCTCGAGCTGACACCAGACGATCTCGGTGACATTGATGCCGCCGCATCAAAGATCAAAGTGCAAGGTGCTCGATACCCGGAACAACTCGAGCAGATGACTGGTCGTTAAGTCTGCGTTGCGCTTACACGAAGCGCCGGCGACTCAGCTGCGCTGCTTTCGGCTTGTGTTTGCACAGCGGGCTTTCGCCCGGCGAAGAGTCGCTCAATGAAATAAAAGGTCACCGGAATGAGAAAGATTGCGATCCCTGATGCGGCGATCATTCCGCCGATAACCGTCGAGCCAAGGACGCGACGTGTGACAGCGCCCGAGCCGCTGGCAAACCAGAGCGGCAGACAGCCGAAGATGAAGGCGAACGAAGTCATCAGGATCGGACGCAGGCGCAAACGCGCGCCTTCGAGCGCGGCATCGATCAGCGGTTTGCCTTTCTCGTATTCGTCCTTGGCGAATTCGACAATGAGGATCGCGTTCTTCGCCGCCAGACCGATGAGCATGATCAGACCAATTTGCGCGTAAATGTTGTTTTGCATTCCACGCAGCCAAAGCGTCCCGAATGCACCAAATACGGCGACGGGTGTGCCAAGAAGCACACTGAACGGAAGCGACCAGCTTTCGTACAGGGCGGCGAGGATCAGGAAGACGAAAATGAGTGACATGCCGAAAACGACGGTGGGGGATACGCCTTGCTGCGCTTTCTTTTCCTGAAACGACAGGCCAAGGTAGTCGTAGCCCATCTCGTTCGGCATAGTTTGGCGAAAAGTTTCTTCGAGCGCGTTCATCGCCTGGTACGAGCTGTAACCGGGCGCGGCCGACCCGTTGATTTGGGCCGCGCGATATTCGTTGTACCGCACCGTGAATTCCGGGCCGGCGACGTTCTCGATAGTTGAGATCGCATCGAGCGGCACCGGCGTGCCATTCGAGTTGCGAACGAAAAACTGGCCGACGTTCTTCGCGTCAGTGCGGTAATCGCCTTCCGCTTCGATGTAGACCTGCCAGGTGCGGCCGAATCGGTTGAAGTAGTTCACGAAAAATCCGCCCATAAATGTCTGCAGCGTTTGATAAACAGAGGTGAGATCGATGCCCTGCTTGATGACTTTGTCGCGATCGACTTTGACGAAAACTTGCGGAACATTTGGCAAAAATGTCGGAATCAACGTGCCGAGCTCAGGCCGTTTGCGCGCTGCGTCCAAAAATGTCTTCATGTTTTGCGTCAGGAACGCAACATCTTTGCCGGCGCGATCTTCGAGGACAAACGTGACGCCGCCGGACGTTCCGACGCCCGGAATGGCCGGAGGCGGGAACGCGAACGCGAGGCCTTCCGTCACGCCCGCGAGTTGTCGATTTAAGTTGGCTTTGATTG
>DASQXY010000212.1:0-4617 GCA_035639455.1 Chthoniobacterales bacterium
TGTTGGCCGTGGGCGCCGAATTGAAGTTAGCGAGTCGCAACACGCTCGCGGTTTTGCGTCCGGGTCCGTTTCGCCGTTACATCATCGGGAGCGCCATCTCCGACACCGGAACCTGGATGCAAGTGATGGCGCAAGGTTACGTGATGAGCACGCTGACGAACAAAGCGCTCTTTCTTGGTCTCGCGCAATTGTTCGCCGGTCTGCCCATGCTCGCGCTCACTATGGTCGGCGGTTCGGCGGCTGATCGTTTCGATAAACGAAAAATTCTGTTCGCGACTCAATATCTCCAAATCGCGCTCGCAATTTCGATCGGGCTCCTGATCATGAGCGGAAAGATCCAGATCTGGCACATTCTCGGCTTCGCCGTCATTCTCGGAATCTCGAACTCATTTGAAATGCCGACACTCAATGCGTTCGTGCCCGAATTGGTCAAGCGCGATGAAATTCAAAGTGCGATCGCGGTTGATCGCGCGGTTTTTCATGGGTCGCGCGTGGTGGGTCCAGCACTCGCTGGAATTTTCATCGCCGCGTGGGGCGCAGCTTCAGCATTTTTTTCAAACGCCATTTCGTTCGTCGCGTTCATCATTGCGTTGTTCATGATTCCGCCGCGAGCGCGCGGAACGGCGGAGGAAGAAGAAAAACGCGCCAGCGGCATTAAAGATGGATTTCGCTACGTCGCGAAAGATCGCCCAAGTCTGGCAATGATCGGGCTGATCGCGGCGACCACGTTTTTCATTTTCCCGATTATCACCGTAATGATGCCGTTGTATGTGCGGCTCGTGCTCGGCATGGGCGCCGACAAGTACGGCTATTTAATGGGCGCGTCCGCCGTCGGCTCAGTCGTCGGTGCCATTTTTTTGATCAGCATTCCGCGCGAAAAGCGCGTTCCATTTATGATCATCAACGTCGCAATCGTTGCATGCGCGATTTTCACTTTGTCCCGCGGGCCGACGTTTTATTTAGCGATGGCGGTGCTCATCCTCAACTCGCTCGGTCTCTCAATGAACTTCGGTCTCGCAAACACGATCGTGCAGGAACGCGCGCCCGATTACCTGCGCGGGCGCGTGTCGGCGGTATTTATGTTGAGCTTTGTTGGTCTCATGCCGATCGCCGGTTTGGGAATTACCGGACTTTCCGACCTGATTGGAATGCGCACGGCGCTGGCAATCGCCGCGGCGTGTTATGCCGCGATTGGGCTCTTCGTGCTCGCACGCGTGCGCCGCGAGTGCGCCGAACCAGGCGTGAGCAAGATCGAGCGGGCCGAAACGCCACCGCCGCCGGTCGCCGCGACCGTCTAGGTGTGATCGCGTTTTCCACTTGTTGGAATTCGGCGCGCAATACGGCCGGAGACAAAATGCTCCGGCAAATCCGGAATCTAGGATTTGATTACGTCGAACTTAGCCACGGTATCCGTCTCTCGCTCATGCCCGGAATTCAGGAGCTGTACGATGCCGGCCAGGTGAAATTCAGCAGCCTACACAATTTTTGTCCCCTGCCGGTCGAAATAATGGGTGCCTCACCTGATTGTTACCAATTCTCATCGCCCTACGTGAAGGAGCGCGAACGTGCAGTAAAGCAGACCTTCCAGACAATCGATTTTGCCCACCGCCTTGACGCGCCCTTTGTTGTTCTGCACCTGGGCGAAGTCTCGATGAAACCAATCACCGACGTGCTCATTGGGCTGGCGAAAAAGGGCGAGCTACTCTCGCGCAAATACGTACGCGAAAAAATCCGCGCCGTAAAAAAGCGCGAGCGCCTCGCGCCGGCGTATCTACAGCGTGTGAAAGATTGCTTGAAAGCGATCGTCGAGTACGCCGCTACGAAAGATGTCAAGCTCGGCGTGGAAGGCCGCCGTGGGTATGAAGAGATTCCGAGCGAGCGCGAGCTCCCCGGGCTGCTCGACGAGCTTGAGGCGCCGCATGTGGGTTATTGGCACGACTTCGGCCACATCCAAATTAAGCACAATCTGGGTTTTCTGGATCACGCCGAGTGGCTGCGGGAAATCGGGCCGCGCGCGATCGGCTGCCACGTCCAGGATTGTATCTGGCCAGCACAGGATCATCAGCCGCCCTTCAGCGGCAACGTCGATCTTGCCAACCTGGTTCCGCTGTTGCCGCGCAATTGCGCGTGGGTGTGGGAAATGAGCCCACGTAGGAACGCCGCCGAAATCCGCCGCTCGCGCGAATTGTGGAAACAACATTTCGGCGAATGAAAAAAATTCTCGTCACACTTGTCCAGCTCGCCGTCACGATCAGCCTGCTCATTTGGGTATTCCACGATCCACAACAGCGCGCACAAATGGCTACGGCGATTCGCGCGGCCGACTATCGCTGGGCAGCGGTGGCGATCCTCGCTGCACTCCTGGTTCAAACTGCGGCCGCGGTGCGCTGGCACATTCTGCTGCGCGTGCAGCACATCCAGCTCACAGCTCCACGGCTCACCGGACTTTTTTTAATTGGCATGTTTTTTAACCAGTTCCTTCCCGGCGGTACGGGTGGCGATATTATCAAGAGCTACCTCTTGCTCAAGGAAACTGAGCGCAAGGCCGGCGGCCTACTCGCTGTCGTCTTCGACCGGCTCATCGGCTTGGTTGCGCTTGTCACTATTACGATTGCGCTGGTCTCACTGCGGTTCGATCTGCTTTCGCGCACGCCAGAAACGCGCCGTTTGCTTTGGGTGTTGCTACTACTGCTCGGGAGCTCCGTTGCCGCGCTCGTCACCAGTTTTGTCATCAGCGGCTTCAATTTGTTTCACCTGCTCCCGCACAAATTTCCCGGGCGCGAGAAGTTGATCGAAATCGCGGCCGCATATCATCTTTACGCGCGGCATTGGCTGGCGACGTTGCTCGCATTTGGCGCATCCCTCGTTGCACACCTGGCCACCTTTAGCGCTTTCCTTTGTGTGGCCTATGCGTTTCACGCCGGAGTAAGAGTGGTCGATTTTTTCGCCGTGCTTCCGATCGAACGCACGATTACGGCACTGCCGATCAGTTTTGCCGGGCTTGGGTTACGCGAGCAGATCCTGCAGGTACTGCTCCACAATTTGTGCGGTGTGCCGGCCGCAATCGCGAAACTTATTGGCACGATGAGTTTTCTCGTCATCCTTGTGTCTTCGGCTCCAGGCGGCATTGTCTACTTTTTCTACCGTCCGAGCGGCGTCGCCCGACGGGTGCGGCTGCGCGAGATGGAGCGCGAGGTCGCCACGCTCGAGCATGAAATCAGCGAGCCGAGCTAAGCGACCGAGATCGTCGGCCAAAGGCCAGCGACCGTTCGTGAGCGCAACATTCGCGATGACAGTGGACGGCAAAATTACAACAAAAAGGTTCGCGCCGGTCGACTTCACCTCGCGCGAGGACAGGCTGCATCTTTTTCGTCAGCGGGCCCGCGCCGATGCCGTGTTGATTGGTCACACCACTCTTAAACGCGATGACGTGCGACTCGGTATTCCGGCCGAACTGCGCGAGAAGCGAATCAGGCAAAGCCGAAGCTCGGCGCCGATTCGAGTAATCGTTTCAAATGCCGGGAAGATCGACAATCGGCTGAAGATTTTTCAATCCAGCATTTCACCCATCGTGATTTTCTCGACTAGGCGGATGCCGACGCGCGTACGAACGGCGCTCCAGGAAAAGGCCGTCTTGCATTTGGATGATTCCGAACATGTGGATCTTGCGCTGATGCTGCGGACACTTCGTCGGAAGTATAAAGTGCGTCGCCTTGCATGTGAGGGTGGCGCGAAGCTGTTTCGTGCACTGCTCGAAGGCGGCCTTGTCGATGAGCTAAAGCTAACAATTGCTCCCTTGTTATTTGGGGGTGTGAACGCACCCACATTGACCGGGTTGAGCAAGGAATTTCTACCGCGCAGCATCGAATGTCGGCTGACGAACATGCGGGTGGTGGGAGGCGAGTGCTTTCTCACTTACAGGATTAGTCCTCGGGCACGGCACCGGAGGCGGTGTTCCTCTTAAGCAGCCGACTCCTGCGGCCGAATTGGCGCAACGAAGATCAAGCACGACAATTCAATATGTATGCGCGTCTCTTTGGATTGAGATATTTTTGGGAGGGAACCCTCGAATTGCTAACCGGCTATGGATGCACGTGGGATCATTTGCCTCTGTTTGTTTTTCGGGATCATACCTTTCTCCGCACAGGGCGATGCCGTGGTGGAGGGGCGGGTTGCGCTGCCGAAAGCGCGCGTAACGCGGGTCATTTCCAGTCGCTATGACATCGTCACACACGGTGGCGTTCTTTCCACGGAACCGCCCGTGGCTGTGGTTTACCTGGAAGGTTCCTTTCTGAAGCGGACTTCGCTTCCGACGAAACAGGTTGCGCAGAAAAACTTAACGTTCGTCCCGTCCCTGCTGCCCGTGGAGGTGGGCACGCGGGTAGAGTTCCCAAACCTAGACGACACCTACCACAGTATTTTTTCCTACTCGCCGGCTAAGCGATTTGATCTTGGCCGCTACCGGCCGGAGGAGAGACCAATTCCGTCGCAAGTTTTTGATGTGCCCGGGCTGGTCACGCTACGCTGTGACATTCACGAGCACATGCGCGGGCTAATCCTCGTTCTCGATACGCCATATTTCGTAGTCACGCAGCCGGATGGACGCTTTCGGCTGAG
>DASQXY010000213.1:0-2670 GCA_035639455.1 Chthoniobacterales bacterium
GTGAAACGTTCGTGCGCAAAAATTTATCAACGCGCACTTCACCGTGCTTGCCAACTTCAACGCCTGCCTTTTCGATGTTGATCTTGTCGGAGTTTGGGCGGCGTCCCGTGGCGAGGAGTAGCTTCTCAGCGCACAATTCGGTCCGACGGTCAGAGACCGCCGCTACAACGACAATCGCGTTGCCGTCCTGACGAACTGAGATGGCCGAAGCATTTGTGATGATCTTGATTCCTGCGTTCTCGAAAACTTCGCCGATCGCTTTTCCGATTTGCGGCTCGTAACCGTGCGCGAGCAATTGATGATTGCGTTCCAAAATCGTGACTTCAGCGCCAAGCCGCCGAAACATTTGTCCTAATTCGAGCGCGATGTAGCCGCCGCCGATGATAATGAGCGACCGCGGCAGCTCGGTCATTTCCATCGGTTCGTCATTGGCGAGCAGATCGCTCGTGAGATAAGGCACATCGCGTAATCCATCGATGTCGGGCACCACTGGCCGCGAACCGGTAGCGATGAGAATATTTTCGCCGGCCAACCTTTTGCCATCCACTTGCACCGTGTGTGGATCGACAAATGCGGCGTGGCCTCTCTCGACGGCGAACTTTCCACCGGTCAGGCTCTCGTATTTCTTCTGCCGATAGCTGTGAACAATCGCACCCTTCTGATCGATGAGTTTGCGAAAATCGATGCCGACCTTGGTTGGGGTGATGCCGGGATAACGCGGATACCGCGCATCGTGAACGAGCTTCGCCGCTTCAATCAAGTTTTTTGACGGCAAACACCCGCGGTTCACACAAGTCCCGCCGATTGTGCGTTCCTCGATTATTACAGCGGTCTTACCCAGTTCTTGCGCCCGCAGCGCCGCGGCAAACGCCGTCGAGCCGGAACCCAAAATAACGAGATCGAATTTCTCAGCGCCCACGATTTAGATTCCCTGACCTAACAACCGTTAGCCTTCTTTTGGCACTGGCCGCTCGCCGTTTTCGATCGCGACTTCTTCTTTGATTGCTTCTTTCAAAATTTTGATTTGCTCTTGGTCGAGGTAATCGCGCGCAACGTCTTCAAGTTTCACCGGCTTTTGATTCAGGCGGGCATTTTCGCCGGTTAAATCTTTGCGCAAGGCTTCTGACAAAGCGCGTTGCAGCGACTCGGTTTTTTCTGGGGCCACGGTAGTCCGTGCTTTTACTAACCGAACCAATCTCGCGGCAATAATGCTAGCTTCTTCTTCGCTCAAACGATCCACGTCGGCGCCATGATACCAACCTTTCCCGGATAAAAATTCTTGCACCGTTTGCTCGCGAGCTGGCTCTTCAATCTCGGTGGCGCGGTCGTCTTTCAACTCCGCCGCGACTTTGCGCCTATTTTCAGCGTTCGAATCGCGTTTCCACACCACTGCGATGACTGTTCCCGCGCGATTCAACCACGCTTCGTGCACGCCCTGCTGCTTCTCTAAATCCAGAAGAATCGGTTTCGCCGCGCTTCCGCAGCCGATCTGCGGCGCAGCCGGACAGACCAACGGAGCTTTGAATACGCTGACTCGATCTGGGGTGAGTGCGTCGGCATGATCAGCCGCGCTTGCTAGTGGCCCGCAGAGTAATGTGCCAATCGAACTTATGATCAACTGTATTTTCATGCTCCTGTCCTTTCGATTACTGGTTTAGCGAAACTTCTATTTGTTAGGCAATGATGCTCGATAGCCGGTGGAGTTAATTGCCGCGACGAGCTGTTCCGGGTTCGTTTTGGCGGGATCGTAATCCACCACTGCGCTCCTGGTGGCAGCGCTCACTTGCATGGCTTTCACGCCGTCGATTCGTCTGAGCCCGTGGCGCACTGCGATTTCGCAGGTCACGCAGGTTAGTCCTTCAACCGGGATAACAACCCGATGCAGACCGTTCGACAACTGGATTTGTGTTGCCGAGGCAGGCGCGCTCGCGAAAACGTAGCGACTTATGTTCAAGCCGCCAAAACCGAGCACCAGGACGGTAGCGACCAACAGCGTGAGCATTCCGCTTCGGCGCCCGGCCATCGGCCTGTGTTCGCAATCGCAGATCGTTTTCTCACGCAGATATTTCGCCCACGCCCATGTCAGCACCGCGATGCCTCCGATGAGGAAGAACCAATGATAGCGCCCGACGACAGCAGCCCCGCCGCCAAGTCCGATTGCAATCAACAGCAGCGGCCCGATGCAACATGTCGATGCAAGAATTGCCGACAAAAATCCCGCTTGCTTTGCGTTCATGCTGAAACGCTAGGCCCTCTAGCTAAGTAGAGAGTCAAAGGATTTTATAAAAAACTTCGAGTTACGACAGCCTCT
Source organism: Chthoniobacterales bacterium (assembly GCA_035639455.1). Classification (GTDB taxonomy): domain Bacteria; phylum Verrucomicrobiota; class Verrucomicrobiia; order Chthoniobacterales; family UBA10450; genus AV17. Next base: position 2,312 of record DASQXY010000213.1, read on the forward strand.
CGATGAGGTCGCAAAATTCGCCAGCGCATTTCCGCGTGGTCATATTCTCTTTCCGCCAGTCATTGAGTGCCTGGTTGAGCAGGCGACGGTAACTCTCAAGCTGATGAAGGCGGGCCTGGATGTCCCGTAAATGCTTTTCGCCGAGCTCGACCACCTTGCGACACGGCGCGCGGCCGCGATCTTTCAAATCGAGAATTTGCTTTGTGTCGTCGAGTGTTAGGCCGATTGCCTGCGCTTTCTTGATGAAACGCACCCGGCGGATCGCTTCCGGCGAGTAGAGCCGATAGTTTGCCGCTGAGCGGTCGGGTTTTGGCAGTAATCCGAGGCGCTCGTAATAATGCAATGTCTGCACGCCCACA
>DASQXY010000214.1:0-4444 GCA_035639455.1 Chthoniobacterales bacterium
TTTCCTGCTCCTGTTCTTCTTCAAAGACCGCAGCACGGCAGTCGGCTTCGTCATCGGCGCGTTCTGCTCACTCTCGGCGGGTTACATTGGCATGCGCATCGCGGTGATCGCGAATGTGCGGACGACGCAAGCGGCGACGCACACCATTGCCGCGGCGCTGCGCATGGCATTCAACGGGGGCGCAGTAACTGGTCTGCTCGTGGTCGGTCTCGCGCTGCTCGCGGTTTCGATCTTTTATGTTGTGGCTGGTCACATGGTCGGAAACGCGGCTGCGATTCGCAGTCTGGTCGGGCTGGCGTTAGGCGCGAGCTTGATCAGCGTCTTTGCGCGACTGGGCGGCGGGATTTACACCAAAGCGGCTGATGTTGGCGCCGATCTTGTCGGCAAGATCGAGCAGGGTTTCGAAGAAGACGATCCGCGCAACCCGGCAACGATTGCGGATAACGTCGGGGACAATGTGGGCGACTGCGCCGGCATGGCCGCGGACGTTTTCGAGACCTACGCGGTGAGTTTGATCGGCGCGATTCTGGTGGGCGCACTCACGCTCGCGGCCGAGCCGGCCGCGATCATTTATCCATTCGTGCTGGGTGGCATCTCCGTTCTTGGCGCGATCCTCGGTGTGGTGTTCGTCAACGTCGCAAAAGGGCGGCCGGCGAACATGCTGATGGGAGCCGTGGGCATGAGCGCATTGGTCTCGGCGATCCTCTTCTGGCCGGCGACACATTATCTCTTTCCCGCGGGAGTGAGTGTGGCCGGAGTCGTCCGTTCACCGACCCAACTTTATCTCGCGTCAGTGATCGGACTCATCATGACGGCAGTCGTGGTGGTGATCACCAATTACTACACCTCAATGCGTTACCGGCCAGTGCAGAAGATCGCACGCGCATCCGAGACCGGCCACGCTACGAATATCATCGCCGGGCTGGCTGTCGGTCAACATGCAACCGCGCTACCAGTTGGCTTCATCGGGATCGCCATTTTGCTCAGTTTTCATTTTGCTGGCCTCTACGGAATCGCGATTGCGGTGATGTCGATGTTATCAATGGCCGGAATCGTCATCTCGCTAGACTCATTCGGCCCGATTACGGACAACGCCGGCGGGGTAGCGGTAATGAGCCATTTGCCGAAAGAAGTCCGCGCGGCGACCGATCAGCTCGATGCGGTTGGTAATACAATGAAAGCAGTAACGAAAGGCTACGCGATCGCGTCGGCCGGTTTGGCGGCGCTCGTTCTCTTCGGATCGTATGTTGAGGAATTGCGCGATCATGTCACATCGCGCGGCGAAGTGTTCTCGTTCCACTTCTCGCTCACGGAACCCAAAGTCATCATCGGGCTGTTCATCGGTGGTTTACTGCCGTTCATTTTCACGGCGTTCAGCATGGACGCAGTAGGCAAAGCGGCCGGCGCGGTCGTGCGCGAAGTGCGTCGGCAGTTGCAGGTGAAGCCGGGAATTTTGACCGGCCAGGACACGCCGGAATACGGCACCTGCGTGGACATCGTGACGAAAGCGGCGCTGCGGGAAATGATCGTGCCGGCATTGTTGCCGCTAATTTTCGTCGTGGCGGTGGCTGTGATAAAGCCGCTCGGGCCGGTCGTCCTTGGTGGCTTGCTCGTCGGCACGATCGTAACTGGTCTGTTCGTAGCAATTGCCATGACGTCGGGGGGCGGCGCTTGGGATAACGCGAAGAAGTTTATCGAAGAAGGCAATCTCGGGGGCAAAGGCTCATTTGCGCACGCTGCCGCGGTCACCGGTGATACAGTCGGCGACCCGTACAAAGACACCGCCGGGCCAGCGATCAATCCAATGATCAAAGTCGTGAACATCGTCGCGATTCTGATCATTCCGATATTCTTCTAGCGATTACGCATTGATCTCGTAGCGGTGTTTACGCTCCCGCTAGTGCATCTCTAATGAGGCCAGTGTTGGTGTGCCGCAGAGCGGCATGGTTGTGTCAAACGCCGGGTTTAGATTCAGGCGCTTGACACAAGCCTCTACAAATTTTTCGCGCAAGATGCATTCCCGTGTAAGATCGACAACCATGGCAATGGATCCATCCAAACCGGCGGGTGATTTCGAAATTGTCGCTTCCGACAGGACCGGCGAAGTGCGCAGCCTAGCCAAGCCGGACCCGGCCGCAACACCGTTCAAAGTCGTCATCGACCCCAAAGTGCGGCATGCCTTGCGCCGTGCGCTGATTGATTTGATTGAGTTTCACGATGAAGCGCTGGCCGAGCATTTCGCGGAGGGCAAACTCGCACTCGATTCCTACAAGGAATACATCGAGCTGTTTGCGCGGAGCTTGAAGGAGACGATGGAAAGCCGTGAAGGCGTTGCTTATCTGCTGCGCTCGGCGGGGTTTGATGTGCCCGCCCACGAGATCAATTTGCAGCCCGAGTTGCGCTGGAAAAAAGGTCCGGCCGCGTTTGGTTCCACCCTGATTTAAGCCAGCGATACGGCATCGGAGCGGGAGCGGCGCCAATTTCACGGCGACTGACCACCGTGGCTAGAGTGTTGCTCTCGAAAACCCTTGTTTCGCTGCACCTGACGTGCAAAATCCGCGCCGTGCCGAGCGTATTGGTCATTGATGATGACGTGGAAAGCCGCAAGACCACGGCGAGTTTGTTCGCAGAGCGAGGCTGGGACATCATTGAAGCCGATGAAGGGACACGCGGGATTGACCTCGCGTTCGAGCATCAGCCCGACGTCATCGTCTGCGATCTTTTGCTTCCGAAGCTAAACGGGCTGCAAGTCTGCCGCGCGATTCGAGAGAAGCTCGGTACCGCCAAGCTCATTATCACCGCCGGCCGGCATTATGAGGTTGATCGTGAAGCGGTGTTGCAAGCTGGAGTCGACGATTACTTCGTCAAACCATTTACGTGGCAGAGAATCGCCAAGGCTTTGAAACGTCACCCGCCGCGCCGCCGCAAGCTGCCGCCAAAACATTCGCGCGCATTTAAGTTTGAGCCGCCGAGGACGCGTTTGAAATTTTGGGGCGTGCGCGGATCGATTCCAGTTCCTGGAGCATCGACAATTGGCTACGGCGGAAATACCACTTGCGTGGAGGTGCGCAGCGACAGCGAGATAATTGTGCTGGACGCTGGCTCGGGCATACGTGAGCTCGGAATCGCATTGGACAAAGAATTCGGCACGGCGCCGTTGAAACTGACATTGCTGCTAACCCACACGCACTGGGACCATATTCAAGGGCTGCCGTTTTTTCGGCCCGCTTACAGGCGGAAAAATTCCATCCGGGTACTCGGTTACGAGGGCGCACGCGCCGGCCTGGCCAGCATTCTGGCTGCACAAATGGAGATCCCGTTTTTTCCGGTCAGCTGGCGCGATCTGCCCAGCACCATCAAAGTTGAAGAGCTCAAGACGATGGAGTTTTCCATCGGGAAGGTGCGGGTGCGTGCAAAGATTTTAAATCACCCGGGTGTCTGCGCCGGCTACCGGCTTTTCACCCGGGAAGGCTCGATTGCGTTTTTGCCGGACAACGAACCATTCGAGCCGTTGAAGTTGAAGTTGGCAGCGCGAGACGGTATACACCTCGAGAAAGCCCGCGCGCAGGCGGCGGTCGAGCGCTCGAAGCTGGTGGAATTCCTCAAGCACGCGGATGTGTTGATCCTGGACGCGCAATATACGGACGAAAAATACCTCGAGCACATCGGTTGGGGTCATGGCGCATTGAGCCGCGTGGTCTCGCTCGCGCTGGAAGCGCGCGTGGGCAAACTATTCTTATTCCATCACGACCCGGAACACGACGACCACAAAATCGACGAGATGCTGGAGGCGGCGCGGTTGTTGGTGGTGGAAAGCGGGCGCTCCTTGCAGGTGGAAGCAGCACGAGAGGGAGCCGAAGTATGGCTGAGCCGGAAATCAGCCGAGTTGCACCATTAGCGGGCCGACTTACGTTTGGCGGCTCCGACAGCTTTTGCCTCGTGGTGTAATGGTAGCACAAGAGACTCTGGATCTCTTTGTCTAGGTTCGAGTCCTAGCGAGGCAGCCACTGATTCAGCATCAAGTACTTACGCGCACATAAAGCGCGCCAAGACTGGCTTTTCAGAACAAAATTCAGAACAAGTTTGCTGATTTCAGTACTGTTCTACTTTGTTCCCTAACGTGACTGCACTGCTTCGCGCGCGCCTGGAGTGGTTTGGGTGTGGAATGCTGTAACGCCTCATCATTGTCAGCATTGGTTACCGTCAATTTTCCGCACGAATGCGACGGCGAGCAGATGATTGTTACGCCGGCGGTTTGGTTCCAAGGACGACACGCACGTCATGAGTCACGGCGTCGTCGCGCAGTCTAACGATTTTGTCAGCCACGGAGTTTCGATCTACTTCGACCAGCGCAATGCCATGGGAACAATGTTCAGGATTCTCGACTGCGACGCGATAAAGCGTGTTTCCGTAACGATACCGGAGCCGAAAGCCAGGCCAATTC
>DASQXY010000215.1:0-8654 GCA_035639455.1 Chthoniobacterales bacterium
GAAACGACAGCATCAACTTCGTGCACCAGCTTCCATATCGCCGCGATGTTTGTCGGCGCGGCCAGCGTGATGTGCGCGTCCGGTCTGCCCTGTTTGATCGCGCGAACCGCCGGCACACTCATTACCGCATCGCCCAACCAGTTACTCGAACGGATCAGGATACGAAATGGCTGCAAAGTCCGCGCCTCGATTTGCTTCGGCAAATAGACGCCGCGTTTGTAATGGCGGAGGAGGAAATTAGGATTCGGCGTTTTCCAGCGGTTGTGCACCCAAAACCAATCTTCAGGCGCGCGTCGAATTTGCTCTTCGATGATCGCGTTTATTTTCGCCGTGAGCCGATTCACTGAATCGTTTGGAGTGTCGAATCTTTCAGTGAAAACTATCCGCCATCGCGCCGGAGCATCGGTGTAAACGGCGGCCGCGATCACGGCTGCGCGGGTTCGTTTCGCCAGCAGCGCCGGAAGCGGTGAAGTCGATGCAAGTCTCCCAAAAAAAGGCGTCCAAACGCCGTGGTCGCCGGCATGTTGATCACTCAGAACGCCAACACCGCCGCCGGAACGGAGGAGTTCGACAACCGGCTGAAAACCTGCGCGACGGTCGAACAGCTCGAGGCCAGTGCGGCTCCGCGTTCGACGGACATGTTCGTCGATGAAGCGGTTGCCGAGCTGCTGATACACGCTCGCATTGCGCACATAGCCGACGAACCTGGGCATCAGTTGGGCAAACAATTCCCACGTCGCAAGATGACTCAAGATCAACACGACTGGTGTACCGGCGCGAAACTCCTGGTCCATCGCCGCGATGTTTTCCACGGTCACGCGTCGCAAAATCGCGTCCACTGGCATGCTGGTGAGCTTAACGCTGCAACAGAGGTTGGCGCCAAGCCGCTGAAAATGCCGACGCACCAAGCGCCGCAACTCAGGCGCTGGCCTAGCATTTCCAAATGCAATCATGGCGTTGCGCAGCGCCAGCGAGCGGTACTTGAGCAGAATCAGCCATGCCCACCATCCGAGAACTTCTCCGAAACGGAACAGAAGCGGCAGCGGAATGATTCGACAAATGGCTACGCCTGTGCGGTAAAGCAGATATACGAGCAAATCCAGCATCCGAACCAGGCGTGAGCGTCGCTGAGGCGCGGCAGGGTAGATTTGCCTGCACCGCGCATCAATCAATATTAGCGTATCGTGTCACAGGATGCGGCGAGTTCCGAAAACCGCACATCGCGAACGCAATCGGTGGTTCCGGAATTGCCATCGGAAGTTGCCGCGCTGCAGCGGAAGTTGCGCAACAGAGCCCGAGAGCTCGATGCGGCAGAGCGATATATCGCGCAGCTTGAGGAAAAGCTTTTTAAGCTGAAGAACGCGGCGCACGAGCTGAAGCAGCTCAAACGAGAGAAGGACGCCCTCCGCAAATCGCCGGAGCGCCGAATTGGCCAGGTATTACTCAAGCCTTATCGGCTGCTGGGGTCATTCTGGTGTGCGGTCTGGCCCGGCAAACAGGCCGTAAACCACAGCGCCGCGGCTTCCAAACAGGCGGTCGAATACCAGCAGTGGTTTCGGGGGCACCGTGCGAACCGGGAAGAGCTGGAAGTGATGCGGACTGAAGCGCGGACGTTTACCCACCGGCCATTGATCACTGTGATCACACCGGTTTTCAACCCGCCGGTGTGCTGGCTGGAGGCAACTGTCCAGTCCGTGCTGGCCCAGGTCTACGAGAACTGGGAGCTTATGCTAGTGGACGACGGATCAACCGACGCCGCTGTTGCGGACTTTCTGGAGAAGATCGCCGCGCGTGACTCGCGCGTTCGCGTTTTCAGGTGCGAGCGCCACAGCGGTATCTCAGCGGCTTCTAATTTTGCGATCGAGCACGCGCATGGGGAATGGTTAGGCCTGCTTGACCACGACGATCTGCTAGAGCCGGACGCGCTGTTTCATGTTGCCAGTGTGCTCCAAAAATCTCCCGCTGCCGACCTCATCTATTCCGATGAAGACAAACTTGCGGATACCGGTTTGGAGCGCCCGCAGTTCAAGCCGGATTGGTCGCCGGACCTTTTAACTTCATGCAATTACATTTCGCACTTTTTGGTCTTACGACGTGCACTCGTGCAGAGAACCGGCGGCTTCCGCCCGGAGTTCGATGGCGCGCAAGATTACGATCTCCTGCTGCGAGCTACCGAACAGACGGATCGCATTCATCATATTCCGCGAGTGCTGTATCATTGGCGGCGCAGCGCCAGTTCAAGTGCGAGTGATGTGCGGCAGAAACCGGGCCAGCTCGACGCGGCGCGCCGCGCGATGGAAGGACACATCCAGCGAATTGGAGTCAACGCTCAGGTATCAATCGATTGGCCGACACACACGTTTCGGATTGAACGTGAGCTGAAGGCGACACAGAAGGTTTCCATCATCGTTCCAGCACTTACTGCCGATACACGAACGTCGCAGCGGCTTGCGAGAATTCAGGCGAAAACGGCTTATCCGGATTACGAACTTCTGGTCGTCGGGAACGAAGCCTGTGGTGATGGGTTTCCCGGTCACGTGCGGCGGCTTCACTATCGCGGAGCGAGTAAAACGGCGGCTCTGAACAACTTCGCCATCGGTCAAACAGACAGTCCGTGGCTCCTGTTTTTGAGCGGCGATGTCGAACCGGTAGATGAAAACTGGCTTGCGGCAATGGCCGAGCATATTCAACGGCCAGAGGTCGGCGCAGTCGGCGCGCGTCTGCTCCAGGCCGATGGCACGGTTGAACATGCCGGCATCGTGCTGGGCGTGAACGGTGTCGCTGACGCTGCGTGCCGTGGCTTTGCGGCGGATAATGTCGGTGCAAATCGCCAGGCCCACTTGATCCGAAACTGCAGCGCAGTCAGCGGAGCATGCCTGCTGACGCGGCGCGATGTCTTCGAATGCTGCGGCGGATTCGACGAAGACCCGCGGCTCGCGCCTTTTGCCGATGTCGATTTTTGTCTGAAGATTCGTCGTGCCGACTATCTGATCGTTTATACGCCGGTTGCAACGTTGCGGAAGCAGAGATCAGACGAGCACCGATGCGACAGCGCCGCAGCCCGGGCAATGTATGATCGCTGGGGTGACGTTCTCCAGCGCGATCCGTATTATAACCCAAACCTTTCTCGCGCGCGTGCTGATTTCTCGTTAGGCAACTGACTTGCTTTCACGATCGACATGAACAAGTGCGACGACCATCTCTGGCGCGGCTTGGATCCGGCGGCGCGCAAGCAATTAACGGCCCGGGACTACGCCACCGGTTCATTTGGGCAGGAACTTTCGGGCCGTGGCGTTGATGCCGGCGACCTCGCCGCGGCTGAGCGCTCGAAACCGGAGATAAAGGAGGCATGGATTCCGGGCGTCGAAATTTTCCAGCGCAAGATTTACCCGCAACGGCATCGCGGATTATTTGGCGAATTTGTCCGGCGCGATGAGGGCGTTCTCGCCAGGATAGGCCTGTGGCCGAAACAATGGGCGGCGGCTCGGATGTTTGCGCATAGTGCCAAAGGGTTTCACCTCCATCCCACGAGCGTGCCGGCGGGAAACAGTGCGGAGCATTGGCACCGCCGTTTATTTGTTGACGAGCCGGGAAATTATGGGTTGCGCCGCTATGATGATGAGCAATGGGATGTGATGTTCTTTTTGCAGGGCACGGCAGAGATGATCCTGCGGGACACACGCGTGGGTTTGCCGCCGCGCATCATGCGGTTCTTTGTCGATGGCGACAATCGTCGCAGCCGCAACAATGTTGGCGTCGTCGTGCCGCCGGGCGTGGCGCACGCAATTCGCGCCGAAGGATCCGAGGATGTCATCATGGTTTACGGCACGAGCACAATTTTCACTCCAGAATTTGAAGGTCGCATCGCGAGTGAAATCGAGACGGCCGAGTTGCCGGAGGGCTGGCGAAGATTCCTCGGTCTGTAGCGGCGCTCTGTCAGAGTCGCGTTCTCGGGCGAGCATTGTGCACCGTCATAGACTGCCGCTACAGTAAACAATGAAGCGCCAGTTTGATCCGGCTGAGCCGGAGCTGATGGATCGCCCGCAGCCGATCTCGGCGGAACTGGAGCGCGACCTCAGAAACCTGTGTCAGCTCAATCGCTGGTTTGGCAGTTATCGGCTGATTGGGCATTTCGTGCGGCGGTGGATTGAACCCCGCACACACTCCCGCATTGCCGATCTTGCCACCGGGTCTGCCGATATTCCGCGCTTCATTGTCGACTTTGCCCGAAACATCGGGGCCGATGTTGAAATCGACGCGGTCGAGCGACAATCCGCCACGCTGGAGATCGCGCGCCGGTGGAGCCGTGATTACCCGGAAATCTCATTTCGCGAAGCTGATCTCCTCAGGTTTAATCCCACGAAAACCTATGACGTTGTGCTCTGCTCGCTCGCCCTCCATCACTTCAGCGATGCAGACGCAGTGCAGGTGCTACGACGCTGTCGCGAGTTATCGCACAAATTCGTTCTCGTTTCCGATCTTCGGCGCGGCTGGTTTCTCAGTGTGGGCGTCTATCTCTTAACCGCGCTGATCTTCCGCGAGTCGATGACGAAATACGACGGACGCCTCTCGGCGGCGCGAGCATTTTCGTTCCGCGAAATGGATGAACTTGCGCGACAAGCGGGCTGGCAAAACTTCGGCCACAAAAATTTTCGGTTCGTGCGTCAGGCGATCTGGCTCAAAAACATTTCGGAAATCTAGGGGATTGCCGTTTTGACGAGCTTTTTAAGGCAAATCGGTCTTGCCTTTCGTTTTGTGAAGACTTATCCGGAGTAAACCACAGCACGAGACGGGAATTTTATGCCGCTCCTGAAACCCGATCCGACGTTTTATCCGTCGCCAAGGCTGGCGATGCAGGCACCGCGAGAGAAGCATGCATTCGTCGCGGCGCTTAACCCGCCCGGGAGCAAGCTCAATGACGCGCTCTTGGTTGTAGATGTTGATCCTGAATCGCGCACGTATGGCCGGCAAGTCGGCGAGGTCAGGATGCCGGAGTTCGGTGACGAGCTGCATCATTTCGGTTGGAACGCGTGCAGCTCGGCGCTCTGCCCCTATGCGCCGCATCCGCACGTCGAACGCCGTTATCTCGTTATCCCCGGCCTGCGGTCCTCCCGCATTCACATCATCGACACCAAGCCGAATCCGCGAGAACCGAAGATCGTGAAAGTGATCGACCCGGGAGAAGTTTTTGCGCGCGCGAATTATTCACGCCCGCACACTATCCACTGCGGTCCTGAGGGCATTTACGTGAGCGCGCTCGGCGCGCCCAATGGCGACGGACCAGGCGGTATTTTCATGCTCGATTGTGAAACATTCGAGGTCCTCGGTAGGTGGGAAGTGAACCGCGGTCCGCAATTTTTGCATTACGATTTCTGGTGGCACTTGGGCTTCGACACGTTACTGAGCAGCGAATGGGGCACGCCGAACATGATTGAGAACGGACTGCAACCCGACCTGTTGCTGGGCAGCAAATACGGCCATCAGATGCACATCTGGGATTTGCGCCGCCGCCACCATGTTCAGACGCTCGACTTGGGTAACGAGCAGCAAATGGTGCTCGAGATGCGTCCCGCGCATGATCCCACGAAGGCGTACGGCTTTGTTGGCGTTGTTGTTTCGCTTAAGGATTTGTCCGCGTCAGTCTGGCTCTGGCACCGCAGCAATGGCGCGTGGGATTTAAAGAAAGTGATCGAAGTTCCAGCCGAACCTGCCGAGCCGGAGAAGCTGCCGCCGATGCTTAAAGATTTTAAGGCGGTACCTCCCCTTGTATCCGACATCAATTTGTCGCTGGACGACAGATTTCTTTACGTCTCGTGCTGGGGAACAGGGGAGATGTTGCAGTACGATGTATCCGATCCATTCAATCCGAAGAAGACCGGATCGGTGCGCATTGGCGGAATTGTCAATCGAACACCCCATCCGAAGAAGCCAAACCAAGCGTTGGCTGGCGGTCCACAAATGGTGGAAGTGAGCCGTGATGGGAAACGGGTCTATTTCACCAACTCACTTTATGCAGCGTGGGATGAGCAATTTTATCCAGATGGGGTAGGCAGTTGGATGGTTAAACTCGACGCTAGCCGCGATGCCGGCATCGGCTTCGACGAGAACTTCTTCCTCGAAAGCAGCGATTATCGGGTGCACCAAGTTCGCCTCGAAGGAGGCGATTCCTCGAGCGATTCCTTTTGTTTTCCGTGAGCGGCCTCTGGCCGTGGTTGGCGGTCTTCGGCCTGGGTATTTTTCACGGAATCAATCCTGCAATGGGCTGGCTTTTCGCCGTGGCGCTTGGGCTGCAGGAGCAAAACCGCGCGGCAGTTCTTCGCGCATTGCCGCCCATCGCGTTAGGGCACGCGCTTTCCATTGGCATCATGATCACGGCAGTTCTTGTGGCGCGCATCAGTTTGCCGCATCGAGCCCTCAGAATTGCCGCCGCGGCGATTCTGTTTGCTTTTGGCTTGTATCGCCTCTTTCGATCGCGGCATCCGAACTGGGTCGGCATGCGGGTCGGTTTCGCGGATTTGACGCTTTGGTCTTTTATCATGGCATCAGCACACGGCGCAGGATTGATGCTCGTCCCGTTCTTTCTTACGGCACCGCACAAACCAAACGCTCATCACATTGGCTCGCATAGTGAACACGTGTGGGCGTTCGCGAATTTTAGCGGCTCTTCACTCCTCGGTGTCTCGGTCGCAGTTCACACATTCGGATATCTCGTGATGACAGCCCTGGCTGCCATTTTGGTTTACGAAAAAATTGGGATCGGCATATTGCGCCGCGCCTGGTTCAACATCGATTTGGTCTGGATGGTCGCGTTGATGGTCACCGGCGCACTTATCCTTCTCTTTTGATTTGCGGTCGCTGGAGTCCAGACGCATCTGGTGAGTCGCGGAAGAGAGCGTAGTTGGGTAAAGCTGGCGGCGTGAAAATTCTGACAACGATCGCAGAGGTGCAGTCTCAGCCGCCGCAAAGACGGCGGGCGCTCGTGCCGACGATGGGTGCGTTGCACAAGGCGCACGGCGAACTCATTCGCGTCGCGCACGAGCATGCCGGAAACAGCGGTGAAGTGGTGGTAAGCATTTTTGTTAACCCGCTCCAGTTTGAACCAGGCAGCGATTACGAACATTACCCGCGGCCGCAAGGAGCCGACGAGGAGTTTTGCCGAGCGCAGAATGTCGATCTTCTATTCCGGCCGAGTACCGGCGAAATGTACGCCGACGACCATTCAGTATTCGTGGAGGAGACTGCGCTTTCAACGGTCCTTGAGGGAAAATCGCGCCCCGGCCATTTCCGTGGCGTTTGCACGGTCGTCGCGAAGTTGTTCAACATTCTTTTGCCGGATATGGCGATCTTTGGAGAAAAAGATTTTCAGCAGCTCGCAGTCATTCGACGAATGGTCCGAGATTTGAGCTTTCATACCGAAATTGTGCCTGTGCCGACGGTGCGCGAACCCGACGGTCTAGCGTGCAGCTCACGTAATGAATATCTGAACAAGGAAGAGCGAAAGCAGGCACCGGTGCTGCACAAAGCCTTGAGCGCGGCTGCAAATGCGGGGTACAGATCGGCGGAAGAGATTGTCGACGTTGCGCGTAGGATAATCGAAGAAGCGCCGCTGGCTCGAATTGATTACATCGAAGTTGTCGACGCCGAGACACTGCAGCCCGTCGATTCGGTCTGCCCAAATTCGCTCCTCGCGCTGGCGGTTTACTTCGGCAAGACTCGCTTGATTGACAATATCCGACTCGGATGAGGGAGTACGATTTCGTCGTTATTGGCAGCGGGATTGCCGGTTTAAGCTTTGCCCTCAAAGCGGCGAAGCACGGTTCGGTTGCAGTAATCACGAAGCGCAAAGGCGCCGACACAAACACGGCGTGGGCGCAGGGGGGGATTGCGTGCGTGACAAGCGACGAGGATTCATTTGAGCTGCATGTGCGCGATACGCTGGAAGCCGGTGCGGGGCTTTGCGATGAGCAGGTCGTGCGCACGATCGTGACCGAGGGGCCGGCACGCATTCAGGAACTCGTCCATCTTGGTTTGCAGTTCGACGAGCGCGAAGTGTCCGGACATCGCGAGTTCGATCTCGGTATGGAGGGCGGCCACTCAAAACGCCGCGTGCTACACGTGCGCGACCTTACGGGCAAAGAAATCGAAAACACTCTGTTGGGCGAATTGCATCGGCAGGCGGATGTCGATCTTCTCGAAAACCATATGGCCGTGGACTTGATCACTGCGGCCAAGCTTGGGTTTGCGGCCGAGGATCGCTGCCTCGGGATCTATGTTCTTGATGAGAAGAGCGGCGACGTAGAAACGATCCGATCTGACCGCGTCGTGCTGGCAACCGGGGGATGCGGGAAGGTTTATTTGTATACAACGAACCCGGACGTTGCGACCGGCGATGGAGTAGCGATGGCGTGGCGCGCTGGCGCCGTAATCGCGAACATGGAGTTCATCCAATTCCATCCGACGTGTCTTTTTCATCCAAAGGCAAAGTCGTTTCTGATCTCGGAGGCGGTGCGGGGCGAGGGCGGAATTTTACGCAACAATCGCGGCGAAGATTTCATGAAACGCCACCATCCGAGCGGCTCGCTTGCGCCGCGGGACATCGTGGCGCGAGCGATCGATGCGGAAATTAAACGTTCCGGTGCAAAGTGCGTCTTTCT
>DASQXY010000216.1:0-5548 GCA_035639455.1 Chthoniobacterales bacterium
CGTTAATTTTGCCCGCCAGATCGCGTGTGATCTCGATGTGTTGTTTCTGATCTTTGCCGACCGGCACGACGTCACTGTCGTAGATGAGGATGTCTGCGGCCATGAGCACCGGGTAACTAAAGAGCCCGACCGTGGGCGGTAAACCGCGCGCAAGCTTGTCTTTGTAAGAATGTGCACGCTCGAGCAGACCCATCGGTGCGACGGTCGATAAGATCCAGGCGAGCTCCGTGACCTGCGGGACGTCAGATTGGCGAAATAATGCGGAGCGTTCTGGATCGAGCCCGCATGCGAGAAAATCGAGCGCAACACGCCGGGAATTCTCGCGCAGCGCTTTCGGGTCACGGACACTGGTGAGCGCGTGGTAATCGGCGATAAAATAGAAGGTCTCGCCCTCGCGCTGCAGCTCGATCGCCGGCCGCATCATGCCGAAGTAGTTGCCGATGTGCAACACGCCACTGGGTTGAATGCCGGATAAAATGCGCATCGCTGGTTTTTTATCTGTCATGCTGAGCGAAGTTGAAGGATCTCACTTTTTGAACAGTAAGAGGTTTCTCGAGGTCGCTCGAAATGACAATTGACCATTTCTGCTAGCTAGATTTCCGTCCTGCCGCTAGATAAACCAGAAAATGGCCGCCCGCTCGCAATCAGTGTCAGTTGTGACCGGTGGGGCGGGTTTTTTGGGTTCGCACTTGACCGATCGCTTGCTGGCCGAAGGCCATCGCGTCATCGCGATCGACAATCTCGTCACTGGTAACACTGCCAACATCGCGCATCTCGCTGGAAATGAGAACTACAAATTTATCAAGCATAACGTTTCAAACTTCATCTTCGTGCCGGAGGAGAAGATCGATTACGTGTTTCACTTCGCCTCGCCAGCCAGCCCGATCGACTATCTGGAGTTGCCAATCCCGACGTTGAAAGTGGGCGCGCTCGGCACGCATAACGCGCTCGGCTTGGCTAAAGACAAGCATGCCTCCTTTATTCTTGCTTCGACTTCGGAATGCTATGGCGATCCACTCGAGCATCCACAAAGAGAGGATTACTGGGGGAACGTCAATCCGATCGGGCCGCGCGGCGTTTACGACGAGGCGAAACGCTTCGCCGAAGCCATGACAATGGCCTATCATCGCTATCACCGGGTCGACACCAAAATCGTACGCATTTTTAACACGTACGGCCCGCGCATGCGGTTGCGCGACGGCCGTGTGGTACCGGCCTTCATTGGCCAAGCGCTCGCCGGCAAACCCCTGACGGTTTTTGGCGATGGCTCACAGACGCGCTCGTTTTGCTATGTCTCCGATCTAATCGACGGGATATACAAGCTCGCAATGAGCGATTTCCACGAGCCAGTGAATCTGGGTAACCCGCGAGAGATGACAATCAAACAGTTCGCCGCCGAAATCATTCGGATCACCGGGACGAGCTCGCAAATTGAGTACCAGCCATTGCCCGTCGACGATCCGAAGGTGCGGCAGCCGGATATCACCCGGGCGAGAAAGGTGCTTGGCTGGCAGCCGCACGTCGAGTTTGAGGAAGGAATCCGGAAAACGATCGAGTATTTCCGGCAGTTTTTGAAAAGCAGCGCGTGAGCGCAGAAGGGTGGTAAGATCGGCATCTAGTCATGAAGCGACAATTTCGCCTCGGTTGCCTTGCGGTGTGTCTGTTTCTCGCCACGGCTGTATTCGCGCAGACTCGGCCGGCCAAGGAGTTTCAGATCACCCGGATCACGCGAAACTTCGTTTCGACACCGCAGTTTACTCATACTGGCGCCGAGTCTTTTCCGGTTGATACGCGTGAGCGCTGGCTGCAAGTGGAAGCCGAGTTTACAGCCGCGCCGCCGATAACTGACGAGTTGACAATTAAATATTTTGTCTTGTTCAACGGTACGGTGTTTACCGGTGAAGTCACGCACACGAACGTCCTCCCTGGTCGGGAGCGCCGATCGGCCATTTATATGCCGCCGCGAACTGTAGCGCGATTCACCACGGCCAATCGCCCGCTGGGGCCGAACTCCGTACAAAATATCGCCGTGCAAATTTTGCAGCAGGGAATATTGAAAGATGAACTCAATCTCAACCGTGCTCCGGCGCAATGGTACGCGAGCCTGCCGCAGGTCGCGGGCCTCCTGTTGAACAAAAACGAAACGCCGTTTGCTCCTCTTTACTGGGACCGCTACGAACAGATCAAAAGCACAGCCCATTGAGTTTCGTAATGCCGACCAGCCGACAGATCCTCAGTCTTGATATTGGCTCGCAAACCGTTGGGCTGGCCAAATTTCAGATCCAGCCGCATGGCGGACTGGTGCTTATTGACTATCAGCTGCGTGAAGTTCTGCCCGATGCCGCGGGCGATAGCGTGCGTCACGCCAAACTACCGACGGTGTTGGGGGAGATGATGGACGAGCTGCACATCCATGGCGGCCGCGTCAACTATGCCGCCGCCGGCCAATCGGTCTTCGCGCGGTTCGTTAAATTGCCCGCAGTCGAGGAGGAGAAGATTGAGCGAATCATCGCGTTCGAGGCGCAGCAAAACGTGCCGTTCCCGATCGACGAAGTGGTGTGGGATTACCAGTTGGTCGGCGGCGGAGCGGACGAACAGATCCAGGTCGTATTAGTTGCGATCAAGACCGATTTACTGGACGAGATCAACAACGCGATCGAACAGACCGGTTTGCGCACGGCAATCGTCGATATTGCGCCGATGGCTCTCTACAATGCCTTTCGCTATAATTATCCCGACTTGTCGGGAAGCGGTTGTTCACTGCTCGTAGACATTGGCGCGCGCACGACCGATCTGCTGTTCGTCGAGCCGGGTAAAATCTTTTCGCGCAGTGTGGCGATTGGCGGAACCTCGGTCACCGCTGCCATCGCGAAGGAGTTCGGCGAGTCTTTTGCCGCGGCCGAAGAGCGAAAGAAACGTAACGTGTTCGTTAGTCTAGGCGGCGCATATGCCGAGCCGGAGGATATCGAGCTTGCGCGGGCGTCGAAGATCGTGCGTAGCACTATGACCCGGCTGCACGCCGAAGTCATGCGGTCAATTAGCCATTATCGCGCGCAACAGCAAGGGAGCCGGCCGGAGCGGGTCTTTCTCTGCGGCGGCAGCACGAGCACACGGTATATGCGCGAGTTTTTCCAGGAGAAATTGCAGTTGCCGGTCGAGTTCCTCAATGCCTTGCGCAATGTGGCCGTAGCTGAATCGGCAAGCGCCGAGATGGCGGCGCGTTCTGCGCACCTGTTAGGCGAGCTGGTCGGCCTCGCGTTGCGGACGGTGACGACGTGCCCTATGGAGTTGAACCTGCGACCTGCAAAGGTGGTTCGCCGGCACGAACTGGAAAAGCGTCGCCCCTTTTTT
The DNA here is from genome assembly GCA_035639455.1 of Chthoniobacterales bacterium. Taxonomy (GTDB): domain Bacteria; phylum Verrucomicrobiota; class Verrucomicrobiia; order Chthoniobacterales; family UBA10450; genus AV17. Next base: position 3,352 of record DASQXY010000216.1, read on the forward strand.
GTCGCCGCAGCGGCGTGCGTGATTCTGATCCTTCTTGGTTGGGGAATTTTCTTCCTCCGAGCCGCGCAGGTCACTCAAGCGAGTATCGAGCAACTTCAGCCCAAGATCGGCGCCATGCGCGCAGCGGAGCGAAGATTTGAGCCACTACACAGGCAAACGGCAGCGCTGGACAAAATTGCGGCGCCGCTCATCACCGCGGTAAACGATCGCGGATACTGGGTCGAACTGCTCGAAGATCTCAACACGCGTCTACCCCCGGCAGATATTTGGATCACGGAATTAATTCCACTGTCCGGTGGAAGACCGGCCGTCGACGAAAAGCGACTGAGCGAATCGCCAGCCACTCCGATCACAACCACGACGCCGGCAACAACGACGGGCAAAGCAGTACGAACCGGCCCCATCGATGGCGTGTTGGTCCGTGGGCTCTACATGTTCAATCCGAAGCAGGAACAAGTCGTGGTCGATTACTTTCGGAACTTGATTGGCTCCCGGTTGATCGCCGTCAAGGAGAGCGATCAGTCTCGCGTGATTAAATCGACAATTCCGAACAACACCGAGTGGGCGTTCCCGTACGAGCTTCGCCTCGACTTACGCAAACCGCTGCCGCTGACGCCGTGAATTGGTTCCGACAAAATCGCTGGCTCGGGATTTTTTTTGCTCTGTTCGGCGGCTTGACTCTCCTGTCGTTGCTCTTTGTGTGGTGGGCGCGCGCCGGACTGGTCGGAGCCAGCGCCCAATTCGATGACTCATTGAAGGAGCTGACCCGACTTGAGCGGCTCGATCCTTTTCCGAACGACGTCAATTACGACAAGCTGAAGGTGCATCTGGATAACTACAGCGCCACGCTCGACAAGGTGAAGGATGAGCTGAAGACGCGGATGCTGCCGGTTGGACCACTGGCGCCAAACGAATTTCAAGCGCGCTTACGTCAAGCCACGACTGCCGTCGCGGAAAAGGCTCGAACAAACAAGGTGAAACTGCCGCCTGCGTTTCACATGGGCTTTGACGAATACACGGCGGCGTTGCCCAATAACACGGCCGCACCGCTGCTTGGCCAGGAGCTTGCGCAAATCAGCTTGCTCGTCAGTTACGTGATCGATGCGCGCGTCGACAGCCTGATCAGCTTACGCAGGATACCGCTGCCGGAGGAACGCCCAGGCCTCGCAGCGGGAGCTGCGACGACAACGCCGAAATCGGTCGCGCAGCAAACCGGCGCCGCGACGGGCGGACCACGCGTGATCGATCGTAGCGCTGTCGATGTAACGTTTTTCGGTCCTTCGGCTGCCGCGCGCAGAGTGCTGAACCAGATCACGAGTTCTAGCCAGCAGTTTTTTATCGTGCGCACGCTTTATGTGCGCAACGAAAAGGGCAGTGGTCCACCGCGCGAAGAACCCGGCAAGACGCAGCCTAGCCCCACACCCGCCGGCGCACTGAACTTTATCGTCGGCAACGAGCACGTCCAAGTGTCGGCGCGAGTTGAGATGCTGCGCTTCAATTTCTGATCTCCTACGCCCAAGCGGATGAACAAACGCACGTGGCAAGGTGGTTCGGCCGCTCCGTGGCCGATGGCAAACGAATGCGGCTTCGCCGCCACTCTCAACATCGAGCTCGGAAAGCTCGATCCACTTACGCGAAACGCGGCCGCGATCACGACATGAACTGGCTCCGCGTCAACTATGAACGCGTCACGCTAGTGGGTGCGACGTTGTTTCTGCTGCTGAGCGCGATCTCAATTTGGCAGCATGCCACTACCTTCAGCGCGAGCTTTAGCGGCCGGCATTTTGCCGCACGCCCAAAGGCTGCGTCCCCGCCGGGGAAAGCGCGCGAGTTGACGGCAGCAGAGGAGAAGCTGCACGAGCCATCACAGTGGGCCTTTCGCGGTCGCTCCGGACTGTTCGTTCCGGAAAAACATTTCATTGGGCCTGAGGGCGTGCCGGTGACACTCAAAACCGCCGAAATACACCCGCCGGTGCCTAACGAATGGTTCGAAACTTACGGGCTTAACATCGCCGATTCCGACATTTTGAGCCAGGACCCGGACGGCGACGGATTCAACAACCTCGAAGAATGGCAGGGGCACACGAACCCGATCGAGAAAAGCTCGCACCCCGATTACCTCAGCCAGCTGAAGATGAAATCGTTCACGGAGGAACCCTTCCGGTTCATTTTCTCCTCTTGGGTGGGGGATACCTTC
>DASQXY010000217.1:0-2672 GCA_035639455.1 Chthoniobacterales bacterium
AATCTGGTACTCGCGGGATCATCATCCGCGGTAATCAGCCATGAGCTCGTTCATTTCGCGCACCGCGGCCTCGAGGCCCACGAACATGGCGCGGGAAATGATCGAGTGGCCAATGTTCAGCTCCGTCAGATGGGCAATTTGGTGGATCAGTTTGATGTTGGTGTAGTTGATGCCGTGCCCGGCATTGACCTGCAGTTTCAGTTCGGATGCCGCTTGCGCGGCTGCCTGCAAATTTTCCAATTCCTGCCGCTCGATCTTTTCGGAAAATGCGTTGGCCAATTTCCCGGTGTGAAGCTCGACCATCTCAACCGCCAACTCAGCCGCGGCATCGATTTGTTCCAGCGTCGGATCGACAAATAAACTCACGCGGATGCCGGCGATTTGCAGGCGTTTAATCGTGGGCTCGAGCTCTGCACGAAGAGCGGCTACGTCAAGGCCGCCCTCGGTTGTGACTTCCTCACGTTTTTCGGGTACGAGGCAGACCTCGTCGGGGACGATGCGCAGCGCGATATCAACAATTTCGGGAGTGTTGCCCATCTCCAGGTTGAGCTTCGTCATGATGTTCTCGCGCAGCCGTTGGATGTCGCGATCCTGCATGTGTCGGCGGTCGCTCCGCAGATGCGCGACAATGCCCTTCGCACCAGCGCGCTCGCAGATTGCCGCCGCGGCGATCACATCCGGTTCGGCGTTTTTTGACTCCGGCATCGTGGCATATCGCGCCTGCCGCAACGTCGCGACGTGATCGATGTTTACTCCCAAACGCAATTCACTCATGTGGTCGTGCAATGGAGCAAGGCTGCACGTTGACGGCAAGTTTCCCACCGGCTCATAGCTAGCCGTGCCGGCAACAGAGCCGATCGTAGATTCGTGCAAGCAACGACACTGGCGCGCCGAAAAAGTAGAGTAGCGCAATCAATCCGTAAGCAAACGTAAGCCGCGCTGGCCCGATGAGTTGATAGCGGCGATCATTTGCGACAATACGTTTATGGATTACGCAAATACGGCCGCGCCGACGCAGTTGTCGAAAAAAGGCGACGTCTTCCATCAGCGGTACTTCGGGAAACCCCCCGAGGGCGAGAAAGTCGCGCCGACGACAGAAGAACGCATGATCGCCGCAGCGCATCCGCAACAGAATCCCGGCATAATGCGCGAATTCATCGGTTAGGCGGTAAACGAGCCACGACTTCGGCAGGCGAATACGGAAATAACCGCCGGCGATTGTGGGATCGGCAAGCCGCTGCCGAATTTCATCCAAACAACGCGGCGGTACCTCCACGTCGGCATGTAAAAACCAAAGCACCTCGCCGCAGGCCGCTGTCGCGCCGGCGTTCATTTGCACAGCTCGACCGGACCTCGTTTGAATCAGTTGATCGCAAAAGCCAGTGGCGAGTTCAGCCGTGCCATCTGAACTGCCGCCATCGACGACAATAATTTCCGCTTCCGGCGCGCAGGCACGAAGCTGTTGTAGGAATGCGCCAATGAGTGGCCCTTCATTAAGCACCGGAATAACAATCGAAATTGTTGCCTGAATCGCTCCAGTGACAGGGTGTTTCGGGTTTCGGGTCAGCACGTGTGAACGTCACGCGACGCTGAGCTTAATATCATATGCGGCGGGAAATTCCGCTGAATTGATCCGATAGAGCGGCGATGCACGGCGCTGCGCGTGCACAGATTGCGCACCGGGTAGGTTTCAGGCGTGAATCCGGCGAAAGGCAAAGCTCGTTTCGGGCTGCAACGTCCTGCCTTTCATCTCCAGCAGCGGATACACGAGGAAATTGATCGGCCCGCTCGTCGGCGCGGGATTGACAATCAGGTCGCGTCCTTTTGTGAGCTCCAAACGATTGGCCGGGTTGTGCCCAAAATAATAGTCAGCCAGCTCGGGATGTTTCCAGGCCTCGCTGATATCGACTGGCACCCAGCAGCCGTCGGCGAAAAATTCCGCCCAACAATGATAGCCATCGATTACGCCTTCGTTTTTTTCCGCCGGAATCGTTGCCCCGATCGCAAACCGCGCGGGAATGCCGATGCTGCGCGCGAGGGCGACGAAGTAGGCGTGAAAATCCGTGCAGTTGCCGGTCTTTGCGTCGCACGCGTAGATCGCGTCTCCCCTTCCCCAGCCGCGGCCTGACTTAGCATAATGCATTCGCCCGAGCACGTGGTCGTAAAGCGCCTTCGCGCGCTCGAGATCGCCTCGTTTTCCGGCAGCCGCTTCTTCGGCGAGGGTCTTAAAGGTTGCGTTTACCGGCACAAGCTTCTCGGGACGAAGAAAGCGCGCCGCATCCTTCTCCCTCGCAGAGTAAGCAGTTTTCTCGCGGCGGATGACCAGATAACGCAACTCGATCGTCTTGCCGCTATCGCTAGCGCGCGGATACAGCACACCGATTTCATTGCCGTAATCGCGGTCCTGAATTTTGTCCCACCTGATCGGGATATCGATCTTCTCTGCCGTGATCGTTTGAAACGCGTCGGTCTTCGCAAGCGGGATCCAGAGTCGCGCCTCGCCCTCGATTTTCGGCAGCCTTACGCGATAGACGAACTCAAATTCATCGGAACCCTTAATGATCTCGGGTTTATTGGCGGCCGAAATTGCCAGTGCGGCGAGCGCAACAAATGAGACAAACACCCAGCGCATTCTGTCGCGACGCGCCATTTGTTAGGCCGATGTCTTCTTC
>DASQXY010000218.1:0-8452 GCA_035639455.1 Chthoniobacterales bacterium
GTCTGGAGTACACGCCCGAGGCGCAGCTGGACGATTACGTGCTCGTCCACGTCGGGTTTGCGCTCAGCACGATTGATGAAGAGGAAGCGACCCGCACGTTCAATCTCCTTGATGAAATGAAACAGCTTGGCGAACTCGACACGCCGGACGTGGAACCATCGTGTGCGGCGGCGAGCGGCAACAGCACATGAAATTTCTGGACGAATATCGCGACGAAGCGGTGGCGAGAAAAATCGTCGAAGAAATTCACCGGATCACGACCAAGCCCTGGGTGTTGATGGAAGTCTGCGGAGGCCAGACGCACACAATTGTGAAGTACGGGATCGATCATCTTTTGCCTGATGAAATAGAGCTCGTACATGGGCCGGGCTGCCCGGTTTGCGTTACCTCGCTCGAAATGATCGACAAGGCGCATGCGATCGCGCAGCAGCCAGACGTCATCTTTTGTTCGTTCGGCGACATGCTCCGCGTGCCCGGATCCGATGTCGATCTTCTCGTCCTCAAATCCCGTGGTGCCGACATTCGGGTGGTTTATTCGCCGATTGATTGCTTAAAAATCGCGCGCGCCAACCCAGATAAGAAGGTCGTTTTCTTTGCCATTGGCTTTGAAACGACTGCGCCGGCAAATGCAATGGCCGTGTTCCAAGCGAAGAAGGAAAGAATCTCAAATTTCGCCGTCCTCGTTTCGCACGTCCTCGTGCCGCCATCCATTGCCTCCATCCTTCAGTCGCCGGTGAACCGCGTGCAGGGCTTTCTCGGCCCTGGCCACGTTTGCACGGTGATGGGTTACCGCGAATACGAACCCATCGCTGCGCGGTTCAAAGTCCCGATTGTCATCACCGGGTTTGAGCCACTCGACATTTTACAAGGCGTCCTGTTTGCCGTACGGCAGCTCGAAACCGGAACTTACGAAGTCTACAATCAATATCGCCGCGTGGTCCAGCGCGACGGCAACCGTGCCGCGCAGCAACTCGTGAACGAGGTTTTCGAAGTCTGCGATCGCAAATGGCGCGGCGTCGGCTCGATTCCAAAGAGCGGTTACAAGCTCCGTTACGAATTTCGCGACCACGATGCCGAGCGCATCTTCGATACAAAGGAAATCGACACAAACGAGCCGGACATCTGCATCAGCGGGCTGGTCTTGAAAGGCGTCAAGAAACCGCACGATTGTCCGGCGTTCGGTAAGCAATGCACGCCCGAGCACCCGCTTGGCGCCACGATGGTCTCAGCCGAGGGCGCCTGCGCGGCCTACTACACCTACGGAAGGCATTTGCACCCAAGCAAGGCGTTGGCCGTTGCCGCTGTATGACGACAGCAGCTGTGCACAACATCGACAAGTCGAGGGAAAGCTTCCGCGATAAGATCCGGCGCAAATACAGCGAGAGCGTAGAGATGAAAAAGAACTTCTTCGAGAACTACGCCGATCAAATCGAAGAGCTCAGCCGCGAAATGGCAAGACGCTTCGCGGCCGGAAAAAAACTTCTCACAATGGGAAATGGCGGCAGCTTGTGCGATGCCGTCCATTTCACCGTTGAATTTACTCATCCGATCATTGAGAAGCGCGCCGCTTTCCCGGTCATTTCTCTGGTGAACGACACGGCCACGATGACGGCGGTAAGCAACGATATCGATTTCTCGCGCGTCTTCGTGAATCAGCTGCGTTTGTTGGGCCAGGCCGGCGACATGGCCCTGGCAGTGAGCACGAGCGGTAAATCGCCCAACCTGATTTACGCGCTCGAAGAAGCGCGCAAAAGACAGATGCTCACGATCGCCTGGAGCGGGAAAGATGGCGGCCGTTTCCCCGAAGTCGCCGATTATTGCTTCGTCGTGCCCTCCTACAGCATTCATCGGATTCAGGAAGTGCACGCGACGCTCGTGCACGTGCTGTGGGATTTGATCCACATTGCGCTCGGCGCCGAAGACGTGATTTAGGTGGAGGCGAAAACGTCAGACGCGGCCGATCCGGCCGAGCTGCTCGGCGCCTGCCCGCTGCCGATCACGAACTACAAAGAGATCGTCCTCGCCCATGGCAGCGGCGGAAAGCTGACCCGGCAGTTGATCGATAAGATCGTGCTGCCGCAATTTCAGAACGAATTTCTCGAGCCACTGCATGATGGCGCCACTCTTCCCGTGGGCGACCAACGTTTCGCGTTCACCACGGATTCGTTCGTTGTCCATCCAATATTTTTCCCCGGCGGCGACATCGGCTCATTGTCGATCTATGGCACGATCAACGATCTCGCTATGTGCGGTGCGCGGCCGCTTTATCTGTCGGCCAGTTTCATTCTGGAGGAAGGCCTGCCGATAGAAGATTTCTGGCGCGTTGTGCAATCGATGCACGCTGCCGCGCTCCGCGCTGGAGTAAAGCTCGTGACCGGCGACACCAAAGTTGTCGACCGCGGCAAAGCCGACAAAGTTTTTATCAACACGTCCGGCGTTGGCGTTGTGCCTGCTGGCGTGAATATTCATCCGGGGCGCGCGCAGGTCGGCGACAAAATCATCCTCAGCGGCGAGATCGCCGTGCACGGCATCGCCATCATGTCAGTGCGCGAAGGATTGGAATTCGAAACTGAAATCGCCAGCGACACCGCGCCATTGCACGAACTCGTAGACGCGATGATTGGCTCGAAGATCGACATCCATGTCTTGCGTGACCCGACCCGCGGTGGCGTGACCAGTGCGCTAACGGAGATCGCGCGAACGGCGAAAGTCGGAATGCTTCTGGATGAAGCCTCGATTCCGATCAGCGAACAGGTGAAAGGTGCCTGTGAGATCCTTGGGCTCGACCCGCTTTACGTGGCAAACGAAGGCAAACTACTGGCCATTGTTCGATCAGAAGATGCCGCTGCTGCGTTAGAAAAGTTGCGCCACTTCGCACTCGGCACACACGCTGCCATTATCGGCGAAGTCGTCGACGAACACCACGGGTTGGTAATGATGAAAACGCGCGTCGGCGGGACCCGTGTTGTAGATGTGCTGTCGGGTGAGCAGCTCCCGCGCATTTGCTGATGCGGCGGCGGATTTCCTTGCCCACAGACTTGACGCGCGGATAGTAAACGCTGTGTGATGAACATCGGTAGCGGCATTCGCCCGGACCGATTTCATAGCGGACGGGGTCTTAGCTCAGTTGGTAGAGCGCCTCAATGGCATTGAGGAGGTCACGGGTTCGAATCCCGTAGGCTCCAAAGCCTCGGCGGAATTGTCCCCCGCGACTGTTTCCGATTTGCCTGCCTCTTAGAGTTTCATATCATCGGCCGCGAACCGGGTGAACTGTGGCCAGACAGTCGCGATTCAGCAGTTGGCATACGCTGATGACGCTCGGCACAGTTGCCGCAGCGGTCGCGCTCACACTGATTTCGCTGTGGCAATCTCAGCGCGAACAAGTGCCACCGGACAATCGACCGATTCAACGGCCGACCGGTAATTATGTGACCTCGAACAGCTGCCGCGCCTGCCACTTGGGCAATTACGCGAGTTGGCACACCTCCTTTCACCGAACTATGACGCAAGTGGCGAGCGCGACGACTTTGCTCGACCCCAATCCGGAACGGGAACTTCTGCTCGCCGACCGCCAGTACAAAATTGAGCGGAAGGGCGATAAATTCTTAGTCCGCACGCGTGTTTTGGGCGGCGATTACGGGCCAGCCAGGCAACTCGTGCTGCTTACCGGGTCGCACTATTTGCAAGTGCCGTGGATCGCGACCGGTGACGGCCGCACGCTTGAGCAATTGCCTTTTGCTTACATCATCGGCGAAAAAATGTGGGCGCCGGTGAGCCAGACCTTTCTCATGCCGCCAGACGTGAAAGAATATTATTCGACTGGCGCCTGGAACGGCGGGTGCATGGATTGCCACGTCACCCACGGGCAATCGCGCTTCGTTGAGGGATTCAAGTGGGATACGCGCGTGACCGAGTTTGGCATCGCATGTGAAGCGTGTCACAGCGAAGGACGCGAACACATCGCGCTAAATCGCGATCCGGTCCGCCGATTCAAGCTGCATCTCACCACGCAATCGGACGCGAGCATCCGCAATCCAGCGCGGCTCTCCGGGCCCACATCGGGTTTGGACTGCGGGCAGTGCCATAGCATTTGGGCATTCAATGACATGCCGGAGAAAATTGATTTTAATCGCGAGGGGCCGCGCTTCCGCCCCGGACACGAGGACCTCGCCCAGCGTTTCGTTGTCCAACCCAATACCTCGGACCACCCCGAACAAAAGGATTTCATTCGGAAAACAGAGCCCGGCTTCTTCGCGAACCGCTTTTGGGGCGACGGCATGGTTCGCGTCACCGGCCGCGAGTTCAACGCAGTGCAGGCATCGCCTTGTTTCCGCGGCGGAAATTTTTCGTGCATCACCTGTCACGAAATGCACCCGGCCAATACGGAACAAACCAATCTCGTGAAATGGGCGCGGAGCGCGCAATTGCGGCCGATGATGGATTCGGACGAAGCCTGCCTGCAATGCCATAAGACATTCGCTGCCAACATCCCGGCGCACACGCATCACTCCGCCGCCTCGCCGGGCAGCCGCTGTTATAACTGTCACATGCCCAACACGAGCTTTGGGCTGCTGCATGCCATGCGTTCACACCAGGTCTCCTCGCCAAGTATTCGGGAGAGCCTTGATTACGGGCGGCCAAATGCCTGTAACCTTTGTCATCTCAACCAAACTCTCGCCTGGGCGGCGGATAAATTGCACACGTGGTACAACCAAACGATTCCCCAATTGTCAGCTGACGACCAGAGCATTGCTGCGGGCGTGCAATGGCTGGTCAAAGGTGATGCTGGCCAGCGCGCGCTGATCGCGTGGGGAATGGGTTGGCCACCAGCGCAACAAGCAGCGGGGCGCGACTGGCTTTACCCATACCTAATTTACACCATGAGCGACCCGTATGCGGCGGTACGTTTTGACGCTTGGAAGTCGTTGCAGACGTTGCCCGGTTTCGCAGGTTTTTCCTTCATTTACACAGCAGATGAACGCACCCTGCGCGAAACCGCCGGCGGCGCACTGGCGAAGTGGCTACGCGACGTGCGCTCAACAAGTACGAGTTTCGACCCGCAGACCGGTCTTGAACCCGACGGACGATTGAAACGCGAAGTGTTTGAGCGTTTGCGCGACGAACGCGACAACAAGCGAATCTTTCTCGCCGAATGAAACCGAGCGAGAAATTTGTCACAAGCTTCGATCGCAACTTGCGTTTTGGCTGGTGGTCGCTCCTGGTTTTCCTCTCATTAGGTGGAGTGCTGGAAGTTCTTCACGGATTCAAGATCGGCTGGTATGTTGATGTTGGAAACGAGATGCGCCGATTGATGTTCACACTCGCGCACGCTCACGGCACTGCACTTGCCCTTGTCAATATCGCTGCCGGTCTGACCGCCCGCGCGATGAAAGGATTGACCGCGCGCAGGTCGGTCTCATTCAGCCTGATATGGGCGGGAATTCTTTTCCCGTTAGGCTTTTTTCTTGGTGGTATTGTTACTTACGGAGGCGATCCGGGTCTCGGGATCTGGCTCGTGCCGATCGCGGCGCTGCTGCTCTTTTACAGCGCTCTGCGTTTTGCTCGCGATCTGACTAGACTGCGCTAGCGACCGAGCAGTGAAATTCTTGCTCCCTCGGCAAGATCGATGATCGCATCGCGCTCGAGCAAAAGAGTCTTTCCGGCGTTAACCGCGATGACGCGGAGTTTTGCTTCGCGTGCAGTGTGCATGGTATCGATCCCGATTACCGGCACATCGAAGCGCATGTCCTGATTCGGTTTTGCAACCTTGACCATAACCGCGCTTTCGCGCGCGAGCATGCCGCCGCGCTTCATCGCTTCATTGGTTCCTTCGAACGCTTCGACTGCCAGCACCGTCCCATTCTTCACAAGCACAGTTTGGCCGATGTCCAGCCGCGCAATCTCTTTCGCTATGCTCCAGCCGAACTTGACATCTTCTGCTTCGCGCCGGGTTAGCTTCGGTCCGGCGATTAAGCCAGCCGACGCAAGGAAGTCTTCGAGGAAAGTCGTTGCGGGCAAAAGTTCTACATGAACACTGCGCAGTTCGTCTGCGATCGCCGCGAAAATCGATTCCGCGTTGCGTTGTTTTAGTTTCGCGATCAGCAGCAGCGCTTTCGCGTCTGGCCGCAGATCAAACAGGTTCTTGGGCGCAATCTGGCCGGCCATGATCGCGTGGTGAACGTTTTGGTTGCGAAAAAAATTAAGCAGTTTGCTCAATTGCCCGACGCTTAGCCATTCGACAACATCGACATGTTGCGCGATCGCAGAGTCGGTTTCGCCGATGAATGCTGCCGCGACGATTTTCTTTACTCCCGATTTCCGCGCCGCGTCAGCAAGCAGCCGCGGGTAAAGGCCGTTGCCGGCGATAATGACGAGAGATGGTGGCGGTGCTTGTGCCAAGCAGCGAATCTGAAATAGACAGGCGCTCGAGACAAGCGCCTCTACACTCTCACCCGTGGTGGCGACGCCGTTTGACGTGCAGTTGTGCGAGTGCTTTTTGCAGTGATGCCTGAATCGCGGCGACTTCTTCCGCGCCGAGATCTTCCTTCATTGCCGCTTGCGCCCGTGCCACCGCCTTCTCCGCCGCCTCGAAATCGATCTTCTCCGGGGTAAGCGCCATATCGGTTAGAACAGAAACTGCGTCGGTTTTGATCTCCACAAATCCCTCGCCCACGGCAAGCGCGGTCTCGCGTCCGTCCTTCAGGACGCGCAGTTCGCCCGGCTTTAGTGTTGTCAACACCGGCACGTGCTTGGGGTAAACACCCAGCTCGCCTTCCGAGCCAGGCAAGGTGACCATGTCGACGTCCTCCGAGTAAATCTTTGCCTCCGGCGTAACGATCTCGAGCTTGAGCGTCATGGATTTTTGATTTTCAGTTTTTGATTTTCGATTGCTCGATCACGCGCGCTTGCTGTCTTGCGGCTTGCCACGAACATCGCCTACGCTCGTTTGCTTCTGCCAACAACGGCTGCACCCGCCTCGGTGGGAGAAGACCGCGTTCGGTGAGCAACTCGAGCCAGAGACAGGTCTCGTCTGCTTCTTCCTCTACGATGGTAGTTTTATTGATGAAATCAGGTCGCGATTTCGCCCGACAAAGAGCCCGGTAGTTCGCCGCCACTGATGTGCCGCTCCTGACTATTTGGCCGGCGATTACGTTGCCGCTGCGCGTATGCGGGAGCGCATCGCCTAGCTCAAGTATCCGCAGCGCGAACTCTTTCGTTCGCTGTTTCATTTGCTGTTCATTCATCATCTCAATCGAGATTCGAAAATCGAAATTCGAAATTAGTCTTTAATCATCTCAATATTGCCCTTCATATAGAAATTCTGCTCGGGCACATCATCGTGTTTGCCTTCCAGGATCTCGCCGAATCCGCGCACTGTCTCTTGAATCGGCACGTATTGGCCTGTGTGACCAGTAAAGACTTCAGCAACATGGAACGGCTGGCTGAGGAAACGCTGAATCTTGCGTGCGCGATAGACCGTCAGTTTGTCCTCGGGACTGAGTTCATCCATGCCTAAGATCGCAATGATGTCCTGCAAATCTTTGTAGCGCTGCAACACGCGCTGGACGCCACGCGCCACATTGTAATGTTCTTCACCTACCACTTCCGGCGCGAGCGATTTGGACGTTGAGGCAAGCGGGTCGACGGCTGGATAGATGCCGAGCTCGGCGATAGAGCGCTCGAGCACGATGGTCGAATCCAGATGCGCGAACGTGTTTGCTGGAGCCGGGTCGGTTAAGTCGTCTGCCGGAACGTAGACAGCCTGAAATGATGTGATCGAGCCTTTGGTTGTTGATGTAATACGCTCCTGCAAATCGCCCATTTCAGCCGCGAGAGTCGGCTGGTACCCAACCGCGCTCGGCGTGCGGCCTAACAAAGCCGAGACTTCTGAGCCCGCCTGCGAAAAACGGAAAATATTGTCGATGAAGAGCAACACGTCCTGGTTGCGCTCGTCGCGGAAATACTCCGTCATGGCCAGCGCCGAGAGGCCGACGCGCAGACGCGCACCCGGTGGTTCGTTCATTTGGCCGTAAACCATGCCGACCTTCGATTTTGACAGTTCCTTTTCATTGATGACGCCGGCCTCGATCATTTCACGATAAAGATCATTACCCTCGCGTGTGCGCTCGCCCACGCCGGCGAACATCGAAACCCCGCCATGTTTCATGGCGATATTGTTGATCAACTCTTGAATAATAACCGTCTTCCCGACGCCCGCGCCGCCGAACGCGCCGACCTTTCCGCCTTTCGAAAAAGGACAGACCAAATCGATGACTTTGATTCCGGTTTCGAGAATCTGAACTTTCGTGTCCTGCTCGGTCAATTCCGGCGCGGGTCGATGAATCGGATAACGTTTCGTGAATTTCACCGAACCACGGTTATCAATCGGGTCGCCGGTAACATTAAACAACCGGCCAAGGACGCCTTCGCCGACCGGAACGCTGATTGGCCC
>DASQXY010000219.1:0-7011 GCA_035639455.1 Chthoniobacterales bacterium
ACTGCGAGCGAGACGCTCGCGCTACATTCTTTTTGCGCCACCATAGAAGCTGGCGTTTAGTTGATACATGGCTGATTACGATCCCGAGCCGGATCGAATTTGGGACGAGTACGAATGGGAACGCTTCCTCCAGCAGCAGGATCAAAAGACTGAGAAATACATGGAGCTGCTGGAAAAATATTTGGACGATCCGCACCGCGACGAAATCATCGCGCGCGAGATGGGCTGGTCACATTTGGGCGAGGACAACGACTGGAGCAAAGAAGTCGACGCGCTCGCGAACGAAGACTGGTGTGCTGGCGTCGACTTCGGAAGTGAAGACATGAATGCGGCCCGACTCGAAAGTTTTGAGGATCACCGCTTGTACCGGGCAGCGTTTTCGCTCACCGTTTGGATCGATCAGCTCTTCGATGACAATGCGACCCTTCAGAACGAACCGGCCGCGGTGAAACTGGCAACACATTCGGCCCTCGCGAGCGCAAAACTCGCGGCCGCGTTAAACGATGATGATCTCGACGAAATTGGGATGACCATCGCCTATTTGAAGCGCGCAGTGAAAGCGATCACGACCTCCCTCGACGCTTCCGCCCAACTCCTGAAACAGCGCCAGATCACCGTCGACCAGCACGCCACTTTGCAAAAGCGCCTGTTCGAAGTCCGCGACGGCATCATCAGCTTGATGGGCGAATATCGCGGCGAATGGCGTCGCCGTTTTGGCAGCCGCTGACGACGCTTGAATGAAATAGGCGCGGGTCGCGTCCAACCATGCAAACGGAAGCGACTCTGGCTCAAGCCGATGTGTCGGAACTGGACCTGGTCAAACGATGCCAGGCCGGACAGACCGACGCCTTCGACGAGTTAGTCACCCGCTACCGAACCCGAGTTTTCGCCATGATTTACAATATGGTCCATAATGAGCAGGACGCCTGGGACCTGGCGCAGGAGAGCTTTGTCAAGGCGTGGAAGTCGATTAGGCGTTTCCGCCGACACTCCTCCTTTTACACCTGGATTTACCGCATCGTCATGAATGTCACCATCGATTGGCTGCGCAAAAAACAGGTCAAAGGCGGCGGTGCTGAGTTCGACGACTCCATCCAGTTGAAGGAGGTCGACCCTGCCTCGCGCACTTTGCCGAAGGCGGATCCATTGCCCCACGAGCGGATGCAGCGCAGCGAGATCCGCGAAAGAATCGATAACGCGATCAAACATCTTTCGCCCGAGCATCGCGCCGTGATTCTGATGAAAGAGATCGAAGGCATGCAATACCACGAAATTGCCGAGACGCTCGGCTGCTCGATCGGCACCGTCATGTCGCGGCTCTTCTACGCGCGCAAGCGCCTGCAAAGTTTATTGAGGGATGTCTATGAAAACATTTGAAGAGAAGTGGACCGCCTGGCTGGATGGGCAACTGACCGGCAAAGAGCTGGAGGACTTTGAAGCATCGTTACCCGATCGTGCCGCGGCCGAAGCGGAGAAGCGCGATGCACAGAAGCTTGGGAAACTACTGAAGCAGGAGCTCGGAGCCGACGTCCTGAAGCACGAGGAATTCTTTAGTCATCAAGTTCAGGTGCGCATCGCGCGTGAACACGGGACGCGAGATCGGGCGCGTCAAAGAGGGACGTGGTGGACCGTGCCGCGGCTCGCGCTGAGCGGCGCAGTTTCGTTAGCGTTGTTCATGCTCTGCGCCGTGTTCGTCATCCGGGACAAGAACCCCGCCGAGCAATCGCAGTATCTCACGCAGATTTTGAACGCGCGCGTCGATACGAACGTCAGCCCGAATGCCACGATCTCGATCTTCGAGACCAAGGAAGACAAAGTCACCGTTTTGTGGGTCGAAGGGCTCCAATCACTACCTGCTGATTACGCCGCAAAATAATGCCCGATGCAAACTCGTCGGTTGTGCTTCGTCACTTTGTTGGCGCTGGTGATGAGCGCAACCGCATCACTGCACGCCGCCGACACGGTCTGGAGCGGTCTGGTCATTGCTGAGAACGCCGCCAAACCGGCGCCCGTGCCAACCGAGCTGGTGCGGATCGAGGAGACGCTCAAGGAACTTTTCGGCTACAACCAGTTTCAAGTCATTGGCCAATCAACCAAGACGCTGAAAACCGGGGAGGAAGACTGGCTGGCGTCGAGCAAATACTTCGGGTTACATGTCGACGCACGTGGCGAAACGCCTTCCGGATATTTGGTCGATCTAAAGTTATACAAGCAAGACGATCTGCTGCTTGAAACGGAAACGAAGCTGAGCAAACGCAGTCCCCTTGTTATCAAGGGCCCGCAGGTTGGCAACGGTCAGTTGTTGCTCGTCCTCATGGTCCAGTGAGTTTGTCGATGTCGCGCCGTGCTGTTTAATGACGCATGCGCCGCTTGCTTGTCCTCACGCTGATTTTCTTTCTCTTTGTCGCAACAATGCCGGCAGAGAAGCCATTCGATTTCGCCACGACGCCGGGTAAACTACCGAAGCAGGTTGTACCGAGGGAATACGCCATTCGCGTCGAGCCAAATCTCGATAACCTGACTTTTACTGGCTCCGAGACAATCAAACTCGAGGTGCGCACTCCCGTCCGCGAGCTTGTGCTCAATGCTGCTGACATCGCGATTAGCAGTACCGCGATTGACGGCAAAACCGTTCCGGCAAGCGCGGTGAAGATCGACACTCAGAACGAGCTACTCAGGATTGGGGTTAGCTCCGAGCTTCCGGCCGGCAAACACCAACTCGTGCTGACGTTTTCGGGTAAGATCAACCAGCAAGGCCGCGGAGTTTACTACATGCCGTATCAGGAGGAAGGCAGCGGCGCGAAGAAAATCGCGCTCGGCACCCAATTCGAAGCGACCGACGCACGCCGATTTTTCCCCTGCTGGGATGAACCAAGCTTCCGCGCACGTTTTCAATTGACCATCGCGATTCCGGAGAACTGGACGGCTGTCTCAAACATGCCGATCGAGTCCGAGCGCAAAATCGCAGCCGATCGCAAAGAAGTCCGCTTCGCGCCGACGCCCTCAATGTCGAGCTATCTCAATGTGTTCGTCGCGGGCGAGCTGGACACAATCGAAACGAAAGCCGCCGGCACGCAACTCCGGCTCGTAGCAACAAAAGGCAAAGCCGATAGCGCACGCTATGCACTGGAGAGCACGAAGCAGATTCTGGAGTATTACAACGACTACTTCGGCGTGCCGTATCCCTTGCCGAAGCTCGACCAGATCGCAATTCCCGGCGGGTTCGGCGGCGCGATGGAAAACTGGGGCGGCATAACTTACTTCGAGACGGCGTTACTGTTTGATCCGCAAAAATCGTCCGAATCCACGCGCCAGATCATCTTCGAAGTCATCGCGCACGAAGTCGCGCACCAGTGGTTCGGCGATCTCGTGACCATGGCTTGGTGGGACAATCTCTGGCTGAACGAAGGGTTCGCCTCTTGGATGGGTAGCAAGTGCACGGCGCGTTTTAACCCACAGTGGGAAGTCTGGCTGCAAAAAGTGACCCCGCGCGATCCGACGCGGCGGACTGGAATCTCTAAAGAGCTAGAGATGGAGAGCGATGCAAGATCGACAACCCACCCGATCCAGCAACCGATCACAAATGAAGCTGAAGCCAACAGTGCGTTCGACGATATCACCTATCGCAAAGGCCAAGCATTTCTGGTCATGCTGGAAAGTTTCCTCGGCCAAGATGCATTTCGCGACGGCATCCGCCGTTATATTGCCGCGCATAAGTATTCCAATTCGACGACAGCCGATTTGTGGAAGGCACTGCGCCAAACCTCCGGTCAACCGGTCGAAGAAATCGCCGCCGCTTGGACCGAGCAACCCGGCTTTCCCATTGTGAAGATAAAGCGTGAGGGTGAAAACGTTTCCCTGACTCAGGAGCGGTTCGCCATCCATTACCCCGACGCGCCGCCGCTCGAATGGAAGATTCCCCTCACCTATTTCGTCCTTGGTGATCCGAAGCCGCAGAGCCGGCTGATGGGCGGCAAGGTTGATAATCTGCCGAAGATCCCAGCCGGCCACGCGCTCAAATTGAACGTGGACGGCGCGGGCAATTACCGCGTCGAGTACGACGCTCAATCATGGAGATTGCTGCTCGATGCGCTGCCCAGGCTCAGCGTAGCCGACCGCGTCAACTTGTTAGGCGACGGCTGGGCATTCGCCCAGGCTGACCGCGCGCCCATTAGCCACTATCTGGAGCTCGTCGCAAAACTCCCCGCGAATACCGAGTTGGCCGAGCGCGAGCAGATCATTAACACCTTTGATTATATCGATCGCCTGCTCATCGGCGATCCAGTCCGGGAGAGATTCCAGGCCTACGCGCGCTCGATTTTGCGCCCGAGCTTCGACCAGCTCGGTTGGTCGCCTGAAAAAGACGAGCCGCCGCGCCGCGCAGTTTTGCGTGGAAGCTTGATCCAGGCGCTCGGCGCCTTCGGCGATGAAACAATTATCGCTGGCTGTCGCGAGCGGTTTCAGAAATATCTGAGCGAGCCTGCATCGCTCCCGCCGGATTTACGCTGGCCGGTGTGCTGGGTTCTTGGCCATTACGGCGGCGAAGCGGAATGGGCAAAGCTGCACGAATTGGGTTTGAAAACCACGAGTGCCGAGGAACAGCAAAATTACTACGATGCGCTGGCCGCGATGCGTGATCCGAAACTCATCGCCAAAACATTGCACATTGCTCTGACGGACGAGCTGCCGACCAGCCGTGCCGTATTCATGGTCGGCAAAGTCGCACGTTATGCCGAGCGGCCCGACCTGGCGTGGGATTTCGCCAAAGCAAACATGAAAGCGCTCCTCGCGAAAACCGACGCACTCGGCGCGAACAGCTACGCGCCGAGTCTGTTCACCTTTTTCTCCGACGAATCCCGGGCCGCTGAACTGAAGGATTATGCAAAGACAAATTTGCCCGCAACAGCGGCGAAGGATGTCGCCAAAGCCGTGGATGAAATCGAGTTCCGTGCTGAGTTCAAGAAACGCTTGGTGGCGCAATTAGCCGGCACGCTCGAAAAAGACTGAAGCTGTAGCCACGCTGTAGCCACGGCTCTACGAGCCGTCTTGCTCTCGCTCGAATTCGCCCTCTCATCAGACGGGCCGCAGGCCCGTGGCGACAGAAATCGCCTACAGCTCACTTTGCGTTTGCTCCGGCTGCGGCGTGATCCAAAGCCGCATTGGGATCATCGAGGACTCCACGAAGCCGTGTTTGCGGAAAAATTCCTGCGCGACGTTTTCCGGCCGATCGGTTAGCAGCGTGATGCGCAGAAAGTTCTTCTGCTTCGCGAACTCGATCGCGTGATTCAGGAGTTTTGAGCCATAACCTTTCCCCTGGAACTCCTTGTGCACGACCAGGTCCTCCAGCAGGATGACAAAGCCGCCCTCAGCCGTGCTGATCGTAAAGAGCAGATTGATCATGCCGACAATGACGCCGTCCCGCCGCAGCACGAACACGCGCCCGCGACTCGGCTGTTCGAAAATTAGCCGCAAACCGCGAAGCTGTTTCTCCTTGTCGGGCCGGAAATCGCTCTCCTGAGCAAACAACCCACCCAGCATGTCTGACAGCTCGTCGAGGTCCGCCTCGGTTGCGGGCTCGATCACCACTTTTTCGCTCATTGTTCCATTTCCTTATTCCAAAATCAGCGGTCGTGGCAATCCGCGAAATGCAAGGCTTGTCCTGAGCGCACGCGAAGGATCGCGATACGATTATTATAGCGGCCGCTCTCCTGAGCGGCAGAGGTCGCGCGCACGATTGACATTGCCTTGCTCGTCCCTAGTGTCATCGCTCCAAAATCGCGCCGAGGCAATTCGGCGGCCTTATGAAACGGACATACCAACCAAGCAAGCGCACGCGCAAACGCCAGCACGGGTTTCGCGCGCGCATGAAGACGAAAGGCGGCCGCGCCACGCTCGCCCGTCGCCGCCAGCGCGGCCGCAAACGTTTGCTTCCACGCGGTGTCGAACGCCATTACGCGCGCCACACGGAGGCGTAAGTCCGGAGCCGGACTGGCAGCTTCAAGCAATACGCCACTGCTTTTGTGCCGATCGAAAGCTGGAATTTAAAATTATCTTTACCGCCGGTGGCAGATTAGTCCGAGCGGCAGATGAATACAGACGAATCGCCGGTCTGGCGAGCTTTACGCAAACCACTGCTCACAATTGCCGCCCTCGCATTGCTGTGGTGGTTTTTGGCTGACCGGCCGTCACCGGTGAGCGGGTGGCAGGCGCCGGCCAAAGCGCTTCGCAACTACATCGAAGCAGCCCAGCGCCGGGATTGCGCGGCTGTGGTCGCCGCGCTGTCTAACCGATCTCGTGCGCTCGCAGTCGCGAACGTCACCGGGCGTTCGACCCTGGAGAAGACATTCTGCGAATACACACCGGCTCCGGCAAAATTGCCCGACTTTGAAACAAACCGGATCCGCGTCGAGCGCGTTTCCGGCCAGACTGCCCTAGTCTCCGCAAGTTATACCTACGATCGCTTCTTCGGCTTCTTCGGCCGTGGGCGCAGTCGCTACACCTACACGCTTCGTTTGGAAGATGGAGCCTGGCGCGTTGATCTCACCGAGTCCCTCGACCCGGAAAGCCGGTCAAACCAGAACCGGCGGGCCATGTTTCTCGTCCAACAGGTTTACACCGCGTTGAGGTCGCACGCGCGAACAAGCGGCACATTGACCGACAGTGCCGATCTCATCCGCGCCGAGCTGCCGGGTTTCAAATTCCCGGAGATTCGTACTGGCATTGTTGACGTGAACGCGCCTTCTGACGTCCCATATGTGGCGCTCGCACCGGCGCACGCGTGTATCAGCCTGCGATCGGCCAGCGGCACGCTCGTGATGGTGAAGCTCCCGCTCGGAACAGCCCAATCAACCTATCAATACGGCCGGATTCCATCCGTCTGCGACGACCAGCCGCTTGATCGACCCTATCACGGGTCAACGAGCGGAATACGTTAGGGAAAGATTACCAATCAAAAGAAAAAATCCCAGGGACCGCCATCTATTTTTCGTGCTTCTTACTTCGGATCGACTG
>DASQXY010000220.1:0-4193 GCA_035639455.1 Chthoniobacterales bacterium
CCGCCTGTGACAAAGACCGATGATGTCGTTTCGACTGAGCAGTTGGTGAAAATCTACGGCGGGCGTGCCGTGGTGGACGGCGTGAATATCAACGCCCGTGCAGGCGAGATCGTCGGTCTGCTCGGCCCGAACGGTGCCGGAAAGACAACCAGCTTTTACATGATCGTCGGCCTCGTTAGGCCAAACAGTGGGCGGGTGATTTTCTCCGGCGTCGACGTGACCAATTACCCGATGTACCGCCGCGCCCGACTCGGCATGGGTTACCTGCCCCAGGAAGAATCGATCTTCCGCAAAATGACGGTCGAGCAAAACATCATGGCCATACTCGAGACGCTACCACTCTCAAAACACGAACGCCGCCAGCGGTGTGAGCAGTTGCTCCATCAGTTCGGCATTGAGCGGATCGCAAAGAACCAGGCACTGACATTGAGTGGCGGCGAGAAACGCCGGCTCACCATCGCCCGGTCGCTCGTGACCAAGCCAAAGCTGCTCATGCTGGACGAACCGTTCAGCGGCGTCGATCCTATCGCGGTTTACGACGTGCAGCAGATCATTATAAACCTGCGCAAGTCCGGCCTGGCCATCCTCATTACCGATCACAACGTGCGCGAGACACTATCCATCGTTGATCGCGCCTACCTGATCTATGAGGGACGCGTCGAAAGCGAAGGCACCAAGGATTTTCTGATCAACGACCCAATCAGCCGACAGCTCTATCTCGGCGAGCGCTTCAAAATGTAGCGTTTTGTCATGTCGAGCGCAGTCGAGACATCTCTTAGTGTGAAGGATTAGAGATTCCTCGACTGCGCTCGGAATGACAAAGAAGAAGCATCAGCCACGCGACATCTACACGTTGGCCGACTTGCGCAACTGGCGTGAGATGAGACGCGATATTCAGCCGCCGGTCCGCCTTGGTGTTTTTGGTGACCCGGTCGTCCATTCACTGTCGCCCAAAATACAGAACGCCGCCCTCAAGCATCACAAGATCGAGCTACACTATAGCGCGTTCCAGATTGCGCCTAACGAGTTGCAGGAGGCGCTAAGACTTACCCGCGCGCTCGATTTCGTCGGAGTCAATTTGACTGTGCCGCACAAAATCGCCGCGCTCGCGCAAATCGATGATGTCGATCCTACCGCGAAAAAAATCGGCGCGATTAATACGGTCGCGCAGCGCGGGGGCAAGCTCGACGGCTTCAACACAGACGCCCTCGCATTCAGCCGCGCGGTTCGCGAGGAGTTTGCAGTCGACCTGCGTGATCTGCGCGTGCTGGTGCTCGGCGCAGGTGGAGCGGCGCGCGCGATTGCCACGCAGTGCGGGATGGAAGCATGCGAACGTCTGGTCATCGCGAACCGCACATTAGAGAAGGCAAACCAGCTGGCCGAACGAGTCCGCGAATTTTTCGTCGGGCCACGCGTCCTCGGGCCGGTCGCGCGTCTGCAAACGATCCCATGGGACGACGCAGCTTTTCGATTTCAGATCGCGAATGTTGACATAATTGTGAACGCGACGCCGCTCGGGTTGCACCCCACAGATGCATCCCCCATTCCCGCGCGATTACTCACGCCGCATCTGATGATCTATGACACAACTTACGCGCCTGGCCGAACGCCGTTTGTGGCCGCCGGCTTGGAAGCGGGTGCACGCGCGGCGAATGGACTCTCGATGTTAGTGCATCAGGCGGCGCTTTCGTTTCAGACCTGGTTCGGCCGCGAAGCGCCGCTCGATATACTGCGGCAGGCATTGTAAGGGCGCCGAAACTCGCGATACTTATTTATGGTAAGCGCCGGTGTTAATTTTGCGGTCGATTTTGCTGAAGACCTGCTCGAACTCAAGCGAGAGCGGAAGGCTGTCATCCTGGCGCACAATTACCAGGTACCGGAGCTACAGGACGTGGCCGATTACGTTGGTGATTCGTTAGGCCTGAGCTTTGAGGCGAGAAAAACTGATGCCGACGTCATCCTGTTCTGCGGTGTCCATTTCATGGCGGAGACTGCGAAGATCATCAACCCAACCAAACACGTCGTTCTCCCGGACCTCGAGGCCGGGTGCTCGCTATCGGAGTCCTGCCCGGCGGATAAGCTCGCCGCGTTTTTGAAGCAGCACGTGGAGAAGAACTATTACGTCATTGCCTACATCAATTGCAGCGCAGGTGTGAAGGCGCTGGCTGATGTCATTTGCACGAGCGGCAACGCGGAGAAGATCGTCCGCAAGGCGCCGCAAGGTCGGCATCTCCTTTTTGTGCCCGACCAAAACCTGGGCGCGTGGGTGATGGAACGGACCGGGCGGAAGATGGATTTGTGGCAGGGCAATTGTTACATCCACGTCGAGTTCACGGCCCGCAGCATCAACCGCATTCGCCAACAATATCCCGGCGCGCCAGTCGTAGCTCACCCCGAATGCACCTATGCCGTGCGCATGCTCGCGGATGAAGTCAGTTCAACCGAAAAAATGGTGACCTTCTGCAAGGAATCGCCGGCACGCGAGATCATCGTCGTGACCGAGGCGGGATTGCTGCATCGGTTGCGCAAAGAAATCCCGGATAAGATTTTCATTCCTGGCCCAACTGAGCATTGCTTCTGCGGCGAGTGCCGGTTCATGAAGATGAACACGCTCGAGAAAGCCTACCAAGCGCTTTTACACATGAAGCCGGAGATCACATTGCCCGAGCCGCTCCGCCGACGTGCCGAGTTGCCTATCCTGCGCATGCTCGAATTGAGCAAATAGTAACGAGCGATACATGACGAGTGACGTGAAAGCGTGATTTCGTTTTCTCTTGTCACTGCTCACTCGTCACTTTTCACTTTCCCGATGCAGCGACCTTCGCTGTTGCTCGCAAGCATGCTCGTGCTGCTTGGACTGGTGTTCTTGCAGCAACCACGCTTACGCCGCTACGACGAGATGTTTCTGCATTGGCTGATCAGAAATTCCACGCTGCCTGACAAACCAGCGCCGCTGACAATTGTCGACATAGGTGCGCCAAATTATTTGAAGCGACCCGGCGCAGCGACCGAAGTATTTTTGCGAAGCGCCGGTGCGGCAAATTCGCCGTTGGAGGCAGCGCTGGTTTTGCAGGCGGCGCTCGATTTTAAACCGGCAGTAGTTGCGTTCGAACCGGTGCTGCAGTGGCCCGAGCAAGCGCACGAGCAGGAAGAGATCTTTGTCGATCAAGCGATGCGTGTGCCGGACCTGTTGCTCGCCGCCGAGCTAACGGCGACACCCGATCCAGACGCGCCGGTTGTGGACATACCAGGGTTCTCGCATGTGACTGGCAAACGTGGCAATCTCGCCACCTTCTCGGGAATCGCGCGCCAGCCGAGCGAGGACCTGCGCCTAATTGCGAAGCTCGGGTTCGTGAATTTGCCGAGAGAAGTGGCGGATTCCATCCATGTGCCGCTGCTTTTTCAATACCGCGGTGAAGTGATTCCGTCCTTTGCCTTGGAAGCAGTTTTGCTGTGGCTGCACGTCAGCCATGAGGAAGTCGACATCCACATCGGGGACGCGATTCAGCTTCCGCAAGACAGAAAGATCCCGATCGAATCCGACGGCACTCTCGTGATCAATCCAAATACCGCGAAACTGGCGCAGCGACTCACGTCCAATGAGCTGTTGCTTGCCGCACAACAGCACGAGCAAGGCAAATCCACAACCGGATCCGATAAGCTAACGAAACAGGTCCTGCTCACGCGGGCAGCCGGAGAGGACGAGAAGGATGACATTCTCGCCGCCGCGATTGTCGCGATGCAGACCAATTCATTCCCACGGCGCGTGAGTTGGGTTTTTGATTGCGTTAGCCTCGCGATTATCGGCGCGTTCGGTGGAATGCTGCGAAAGCTCGCGCGCCTTGATCTCATCCTGGTTGCGATCGCGTTCACCGCCGCGTATTGCCTATTTGCGCTCGGCATTTTGTCACAAGCATCGATTTGGCTGCCAGGCGTACTTCCACTCGGCGCATTTTGGGTCTTGGTGGTGGTTTCCTTGTTCTCGCACCAACCAAAGCCGCTCGTTAAAACTCCGGTCGTCATCGCGCCGCCGCCGGCGCCGTAAGCCACTCCGGATTGTTCATGTCGCAGAATGAAATGGAGGACCGAATCACGCGACTACACGCGCATGGAATTGTCGATCTTCATTTCGATCTGCTGCTGGATCTGTACCAGACCCGGAAGCGCCGCGGCGTGTTGACCGGGCAGTATCT
>DASQXY010000221.1:0-4371 GCA_035639455.1 Chthoniobacterales bacterium
ATGATGTTCTCCGGCTTGATGTCGCGATGAACAATTCCCACGTGATGCGCGGCGGCGAGCGCACCCGCCACTTGGATCGCGATATCAACAGCATCAGCGACCTGCATCGGTCCGCACGTCAGACGCTCACGCAGCGTCTCGCCTTCGATGAGCTCGCTGGCGATGTAATGAATCGAGTTGTCCTCGCCGATCTCGTAAACGGTGACGATGTTTGGGTGATTGAGCCCAACCACGGCTCGGGCTTCTCGTTCAAACCGTTTCAGTCGCTCGGCATTGCCCGTAAACCGCAATGGCAAAAGCTTGAGCGCGGCCTTTCGGCCAGCGACAACGTCCGTTGCCAGATAAACTTCGCCCATCCCGCCGGTGCCGATCGATTCAGAAATTTTGTAATGGCCGATCGTCTGGCCGACGAGCCATTCAGCGTCGCCGTTTTGAATAATCTTGGCTGCCAGGCCAACCGCGGACGTTTCAATGAAGTCGGCCGCTCGTTCCCGTGAATTCAGGAGCGCTTCAACTTTACGGCGCGAAACTTCATCGCCTTCGCAGGCACTGTCCAGGAATACGCTGATCTGGTCCGGCTCTTGATCCAGCGCCGCGCGAAAGATTTCCTCAATGGTTTGTAACTGCCCCGGCGTCATGGGCGAGAAAATGACGAAATCCGAATGGCGAATGTCGAAGGAATAATGAAGCCCGAATGACGAACGCGATGGCATCTGGCTTCAGATATCACCGCGCGCCTCCCAGTTTTTCCGATTCGTCATTCCTATCATTTGTTTCTCCAAATTTTGGAGAAGATCAGATGCAGTTCCCTTGCTTCAAGCCAGAGCGCTCCAGCTTGTGGCTTGAATTGCGGCACCGCTCGGACGGCCATCCGAAGGAAGTGTTTGGTTTCACGCGCTTCCTTCCGGCAAGTTCCAATGCTTTTCAGAAATTCCCTTTTGGACACTGCGTCGTCAGCTTCGACATAGTTAGCACCAACACTAGTGCCGGCTCCAACAAGCTGACTGATAATTCGATTGGTTATCGGATTTTGTGGAATCGTCTTTGCGAAATCGATAATTGCTTCGCCAAATCGGGCCGTTCGTTCTTCCAAATCGTAAACCCGCTCCGTCTCTGGCTCTTCGCGGACAACTCCTGCGCCATCATCCCAAAACGAATCATCGGCCCGTGCAGCCGGCCCTTCCGATTTCGTCATTCCTTCGTGCTTCGTCATTCGAGCTTCGTCATTTCCATCAGGTCATGCTGTGCAATTCGGTGTACAGCCACAGCTTCGCAAATTCCCAATCACGCCTCACCGTGACGCGTGAAATCTTGAGCACTTCCGCCATTTCTTCATAGTTGAGCCCACCAAAATATTTTAGCTCGACTACTTGAGCTTTCCTCGAGTCGAGTGTCGCCAGTCTTTCCAGTGCCTCATGCAGATCAACAATTTCTTTTGATTCTGCCCGTGAGATCAGCGCCGCTTCGTCCAATTCGACCTTAAGCGCACCGCCGCCGCGTTTTTGCGCCTGCTGAGTCCTCGCATAGCTAACCAGGATTTGGCGCATCGCCCGGGCAGCCACGGCGAAGAAATGGGCGCGGTTCTGCCAGCGTCGATTGGTTTGGTCGGCCAGGCGCAGATAAGCCTCGTTGACCAGTGCCGTCGTTTGCAGGGTGTGACCGGGGCGCTGTCCCTCCATGTGACGATGAGCGAGGCGTCGGAGTTCGTCATAAACCAGAGGGGTTAACTCGGCGAGGGCGGCGTTGTCCCCGTGACTCCATTCTGCCAGGAGCTGGGTGACTCTGTTCGGAGAGACCGAAGGCTCATCCATAGGCTCTTCTTAGTAGCCTAATTAGCTTATCGCCCTCGGAAGCTTTGTGCACGCTGAAGTTTTACCGCAAAAAACCTCAATTCAGATGAGCACTTTGATCGCTCGTTTGCGTTCTGTCGCAAATGGAAAGCAAACCTCAAAACCAAAACGAAAGGAAACAATGCATCAGCTATCTCACTTACAAAAAATACTTCTCGGTATTGCACTTGTCCTCGGTGCTGGTCTAGTAACAACCACGCCGGTTGTGGCCACTCCGCCCAGCGGCGGCGTGACGACGGAAATCCTCTCCGTGTGCAACTTCGGCAAACTCGACATCTTTGCTGAAACGGCTCTCGTGCCCGGCAGCGAGCACCCCGTCTGGAGGGCATTCCTTAACACCAACCACGCCACCGACGTCTACGTTGTCCGCGTGACCTTCCCTCCTGGAGGTTCCACCGGCTGGCACAGGCATCCCGGCCCGAGCCTGATCACCGTCGTCTCCGGCACGCTGGTAGTCTACGACAAAGACTGCAACGGAACGGTTTACCCGGCGGGGTCGTGCTTCATCGACAACGCCCACCACCTGCACCTAGTGCGCAACGAAGGTTCCGTCCCGGCGGTGGACATTGCCACCCAGCTCGTTCCCGCCGGTTTTCCCAGAAGACAGGAGGCGGGCAACCCAGGCTGCGCAGGTATCGACTAGGACCTGCGACACGTGCGCCACATCGCGCGCGCGCGACGGAATCCCGTCAGCGTGATCGGCCCCCCTTGTGTTTGCGCACGGCGACATTAAAAAGTTCGCCCCGGACGGAACATGGACCCCCTTTGCATCCGGAATCGACAGCCCGGAATTCCTCGCCTTCGGTCCTCCGCGATAACAGGCCTTGCTCATGCGCCGCGCTGCGCTTTTTGCAACACGGCGCAAAATTTTTCGGTTTCTGCACGCGCAAGCGTCTCAAAAAATCTCAATTCAGATGATCACTTTGATCGCCTTTTTTCGTTTTCTCGGGATGGAACACAAAATCCCAAATCCGAAAGAAACGAACAAACAATGAATCCACTAACTAAGTTCAAAAACATACGAATTCTACCACTTCTCATCGCACCTACGCTTGCCGCGCTCGTCGCATTGACTGCTATGCCAGCCCGCGCAACGCCCCCATGCGGAGTTGTTACTACCACGAACCTTTTATACCCTGGTCAGCCTGTAGACGCTGCGCACGCCGCTTTCTTCCCGTCCGGCTCGCTCGACTTGCTGTGCACGGCTAATCTCCCGGCGTGGTTGCTCAAGACGATAGTCCAAGGAGATTCGGACGTCTATATCGTCCAAAGCGCGTTCGACGCCGGCAGTAACACCGGGTGGCACAGCCACCCCGGTCCCAGCCTGATCACCGTGACATCTGGAACACTCAAGGTTTACGAGGCATCCGACCCCACCTGCACCCCTAAGATCTACACGGCAGGCCAGAGCTTCACCGACCTAGGCTGCGGGGACGTACACCTGGTGGCCAACGCGAGTAACACCGAACCGGCAGTGGATATCGCAGTCCAGATTGTTCCGCATAACGCGCTGAGACGGATCGACGTGCCGGTAGCCCCGAGTAATTGCCCACTAATTTCTTGCCCATAATTGGCCACCACTTAATTGCCCGCTGCGAGCACGAGAAAGAGGGCGAAGCAGTTCAACGCCCGCTAACCGCCGCGGCGGGCGGGCTGCCTGGCTGCGGGTCATCTCAAGTGTCGGCTCGACGAAATGATGGTTTTCATCAGTAGTCAATGAAATCGCCGGATATCCTTCGTAAAGCCGCTGAGATAGACTTCGAGAAATCGATTCGCGATTAAAATTGAGCGTGCGCCAGGGTCGGCGGACTCGAGTCAGGATTCACGTCGACCCGTGGCCCACGATGAGGAGCGCGCCGTCCTGGAAGTTCACAACAGCAAACGTTTAACGCTCAACGTCTAACGCTCAACGTTTAAATCCACAGCGCGCCTGCCAAATTGAACGTTGAAAGTTGAGCGTTGAGCGTTGAACGTTTGCTTCTAATGCGCTTCCGCACCTACAAGAACACCGATCTGACCGTGAGCGAGATCGGGTTCGGGCTGTGGACAATCTCTACCGGGTGGTGGGGAAATTTCACCGAAGGCGAGGCGATCGCGCTCATGCATAAAGCGTTCGATCTCGGTGTCACGTTGTTCGACGCGGCGGATACCTACGGCAACGGCCTGAGCGAGGAACTTATCGCGAAAGCATTCCCGAAACAGCGCGATGAAATCGTGGTCGCGACGAAGGTCGGCTACGACTTTGTCCATTACGGCGAGGCACGAGGGCGCGGGCAGCGCGAAATTCCGCAGGATTTTTCGCCCGAAGCGATTGCACGTGCGACCGATGCAGCCCTCAAACGGCTCAAGACCGATCACATCGACCTTCTACAGCTGCATAACATCCGCATGGAGCAGGTCTATGACGACGTGCTCTGGACTGCGCTCGCAAATATGAAGCGCGCGGGGAAGATTCGTTACTACGGCATCGCGCTCGGCCCGGCGATCGGCTGGCTCTACGAAGGTGTAAACTGCATTCGCG
>DASQXY010000222.1:0-9331 GCA_035639455.1 Chthoniobacterales bacterium
AGGCACGCGCAAGATCAACGCTCTGCAGCGGAAGAGCATCTTCCGCGAATATGCCGACAGCGTCGCGGAAGGACTGGCCGAGTATTATCAGGCAGCCCGACATGGATCGCGATCTCCAAACGCGATGGTAATTAGCGCGCCGAAGGCGCCATCTTTTTAGCATCGCGCCCGGAGGTCGCGATCCACCTGCAGTTCGTCTATGGCGCTCTGAACATCGTCGAGCGTCACGTCACACGATAAGTACGCTGAGCCGATTTTAGGCGTGAGGACGAACCGAATTTCACCGCGCTCGAATTTTTTGTCGAACTTCAGCGCCGCTAAAATTCTGTCGCGCGGAAAGTCGGGCGGGAGTTGAACCGGCAGGTCGAACCGTCGCAAAACAGCGGCAGCTGCATCGCACTGCTCGCGCGGCAGCCCGGCGCGTTTCACCGAGATGTTGCACGCCGCCACGATTCCGAGACTCACTGCTTCACCGTGCAGCAACTGGCGATACTCCCCCGCTCGCTCAATCGCGTGACCCACGGTGTGCCCAAAATTCAGGAGCGCGCGCGCTCCGGTTTCGTCCCGCTCATCGTTCCCGACGATCGCCGATTTAATCTCAATATTGTGCTGGATCAGTGGGGCAAATTTCCAACTTGCCTTCTCATCACGGCGCAACTTGGAAAGTTGCGCCACTTGTCCAAACATTTCCGCGTCTGCGATGATCGCGTGCTTAATGATCTCAGCGAACCCTTGGCGCAACTCCCGTGGCGGGAGGCTCTGCAAAACATCGACATCATCGATCACAAGCGCTGGCGGATGGACTGCGCCTAACAGGTTTTTTCCGGCGCTCGTGTTCACGCCGGTCTTCCCCCCGATGGAACTGTCCACCATCGCAAGTAGCGTCGTTGGAATCTGCACATGCCGAATGCCCCGATGAAAAATCGCCGCGACAAACCCCGAAATATCACCGACCACTCCGCCGCCGAGCCCGATCACAAACGATTGTCGATCTAATCCCGCCGCGATCATTTGATCGCAGATCGCGCCGGCTTGCTCCAGCGTCTTCGACTGCTCGCCGGCGGGAATCACAAGAAGCGTCGACTCAAAGCCAGATGCGTTTAGACTGCGTTGGACCCGATCAGCGAAATGCGCAGCGACGTTCGCGTCTGAAATAATCGCGCAGCGCCTCGCAAGGTTGTTTGCAGCGCAGTGCTCGCCGATCTGGTGCAGCAAATCTGCGCCAAGGAGCACGTCGCTGCGGCCAGCCCGCAATCCGATCACGCCAGAAGCTTCGTTATTTGATCGTCGGATCCCAATGTTTCTGATCCGTCACATCTTGAGCTGATCCTGTGTTCTGAAAGGTTCCTGTCACCGTGCTCGGGCCGAACGTCATGACTTCAACATGCAAATCGCAAAATAGAACATCGATCTGTCGCCCATTGAATTGAGGTCCGCTCGTTTCCCCTGGAGCTCCTACAGGCAAAGATAGTGCGTTGCTCGCCGTCGCAGTCCAAGACGCTGGGTTGGTTGGATTCCCGGTGTAGATCGGCGCCATGAAAATCGTTGAGCTTGCAGAGACAACGGCCGACATATTTCGGTTCACCTTATCGTAGATGTTCTGGTTGATGCCGTAGCTGACAGGTGCGGTATCGGTTTCGGAAGCATTCCGCTTATCAAAGGGCGACTGGTAAACCTTTCTCAAGCCAACGTACTTGGGATAGAGACCGGGATTTGCTGTCGTTCCCGGCCAGGACGGTGGCACGCCGGAAGCTGGCACAACCTGGTCGTTGTCGTTCAGATAGGTCTGCATCGCGAGGCCGGTTTGGCGCAGGTTATTCATGTCCTGCGCGGCGCGAGCGCGCTCCTGCGCCTTAGTGTATGAGGCGTAGGCAAACGAGGCGAGAATGCCAATCACGACAATGACGACTAGTAACTCGATCAACGTAAAGCCGCCAGCGCCCGTTCTCCGCATAGTAAGGATCGATCCTATGCTAACGAATTTGCCTCGCGGCGGAAAGGAAAAAGCCGAATCGCTCCCGGGAAAGAACGCCGATGGCGGAAGCATTGGAGGTTGACAAAGGGCGCGCTCCTCAGTGTAACTACCTCATGCCCGACCCGTTGGAGCCAGCCCAGCCGCCTCCGCCGCCGCCAATGCCACCGGATCCAAACACAAGATCGACAACGACTGGCTTGCCATCCAATATCGCCGCCGCGCTCGCCTGCATTCCGCTCGTTGGCGGCATTATTTTTTACGTCCTGGAAAAGCGTGATGGTTTTGTGCGCTTCTACGCAATGCAGTCAATCATCTTCGGCGCCGCGTGGATTCTGTTCGACATCGTCTCAAAAATTCTATTCGCCATCTTCGGCTCCATTCCGGCGATCGGTAGTTTACTCGTGTTTTTCTGGGCGATTATTCAGGCGCTGGTTCACATTGCTTTCCTCGTCATCTGGATCATCGCAATGGTGAAAGCATTCACGAACGTACGCTGGGAAATTCCATACGTTGGACCGGTCGCGCGCAAACAGGTTGGCGAAGCCTAGGTTGTAGCGGCGGCTGTCCTCAGCCGCAAAAGTTGGTCACAATCTGTGCGTCAGGACGCGCGCCTCTACTATGTTTCCCGAGCAGTTTGACCATCAATCTAGCCACCGGGTAAATGGAGCCGGCACGCCCTCGTGCCGATCGCCCAAACCGTGGCGATGCCTCCGAGCGGCTCGGTTACCATCCGAGCAGCTTCACGACCAGTTCGGTTAAGACCAATTCGTGTTCGAGCTGCGTCGTTACAAGCTTCAGGTTCGCCTCGAGACAGGCGTTTAGCCCGTCCACCAGCTGTTCGGTTTTAAAACGGTGCGCGTTCTGCGCAGCGACGCCAAGAGCGAACGCGTTAATCGAGCCATCTTTTTTGCGTGGCAGGTGTGCGATCGCGTCAGGAGGTAAACGGTTAATCGCCGAGATGAACTGATATGGCACGTGCGGCCGCGATAACCGATGCCGCTCCATCAGGTCTTTAGCGAGCAGTAAATTGCGCAACGTCGGAACGATGGCGACCAGCAAGATGCCAATCGCTGTTTCACCCTGATCGAGCAAGCGTCTAACGAGTCGCAGGGCGCGCTCCAGGTCCCGCGCCGCGAGGGCATTTCCCAATTCAAAAACTACACCACCGCGAGCGAGCGGGACCAGCTCGCGGACAACATCGACGTCGACCTTACGTTTGTCACCAAGGTAGATGGCGATCTTTTCCAGTTCGTTATCGATCTGGCGCGTGTCGCCGCCCGTGAGCAGCACGAACACATCGAGCGCATCAACGTCGAATTGCAGTCTTCGTTTCCGAGCGCGGTCCTGTACTGCCTCGACTGCTTCTTCTTCCCAGCCACTGCGAGCGGAATCCAGACGATCAAAAACCTGCAGGTCGCCACGCTTAGCTAGCGATTTGTAGAATGTGCGGCGCTTGTCCATTTCCGTGGCGCTGAGCAACAACGTCACGTCGCCTCCAATGCCCTCGCTGATGAGTGTATCTAGCTCTTCCAAAGCGTTGAGGACGCTCGCAGCGCGCCCGGTTGATGTATCGCCGAGAAAATTCGCGTTCTTTAACCAGACGACTTTTCCGCCACCCATAAATGGCAGCGTTTGCAACGCTTCGATCGTCGATCTGATACGGGCGACGGCTTGCTCCGCGTTATCGACGGCTCCGTCGATTATCTCCAAACCGAAATCGCCCGCGTTTGGAGGCGTAAGCTTTTGCGCCAATTCGGCTGCGACTCGCTTGACCTCCGCTTCATCGGATCCAATGACGGCGTGAATGCTGCCAAACGCAGCCTTTGTCGTTTTCGGCATCGGGCTCGATTGTCACTGCCAAGCCATTGTAGGGCAAGCGCGCCGCTTGCCGGAGCTGGCAGGCGGAGCGCCTGCCCTACAAATCGCTTACTTGTTCCAAGGTCGTTCCGAAATCTTTCGCTGCGTATTCGCGGAATTTCTCTTCTAAAGCGGCAAGGGTGGGAAATCTGCCGGGATAGGCGCGCGTAAGTGCGACTTCAAACGGCTGATGTCGTCCAAGCGCATCGAGCAGCACGAGGAATGCAGGTTTATCGCTCGAGGCGAGAAATCGCACGAGCCGTTCCGATTCGTCATAAAATGTCGTGATGCGGTCGCTTGGTAGACAAGTCATGACCGTGAGCGCCGGCAATGGAATTAGACTGTGGACCGAAATTGCATCCGAGTGCGGTTTCGCGATGTAACCACGAGAGCGCTCGTAACTCGCAGTTGCAGCTTTGGAGATGTACTGGGCTAGCCCTTCGTTGAGCCAGCAGGGCACGCCTTCGGAATAGAACCGGTGCACCACCAGGTGAACGATCTCGTGACCGAGAACGTTGTTCGCGAATTTGTATTTTGGGTTCCGCTGAATGAACAAGCTGCCCTGCGAGTGAATTCCACCAGTCCACGGCTCGAGCTTTCCGAATGCCTGGAACTGCTGCCACTGCCCGGGATCTTCGAAGATGTAGATGTGCGACTTGATGTCGCCGGGCGGTTCGTCGCGCTCGAGCTCTTTTGCAATTACACGGTAGTGAAACTCGGCCTCGACCGAAATGGGTGTGGCGACGTAGCTGTGCACGAAGTGATAAATGAAATGCTCAGTCTCGCCGTGCTTCCATTGATCGGGTTGAATTGAGAGCGCAATCTCGCCGAGCCGGTTCAGGTCGCGCTGACTCAGCTGCGAAAACTCGACCTGCGCCAGTGAGCTCGACTCGTTGATCTGGGCAACAACCGCGGACGTGGAAAGAATCGACAACGCAAGCGCGACGGGGATGATCAGCATGCACGCGACGTGCAGCTATTCGCGTGCGAGGCATTGTAGAGGTGCCTGCGTCAAGCACCGGCTGCTTTCAACAGGCGGTTGGCACAAGCGCCTCTACACCTACACGCGTGAGCGTCTTCGCCCCGTGTTGCGTGTGTATTTCACTGGGCGGCGCTTCGGTTCGATTTTGGAAATGCCGGCGCCGCTTTTTACTTCCATGATTTGATCGCGCAACAATGCGGCGCGCTCGAACTCCAGGTTGGCCGAAGCCTGCTGCATTTCCTCTTCCAGTTCGCGCAAAAGCTCAACGACATTAAAGTCGCCGCCAATCTCGCGAATTACCGACGCCTCGATTTCGCGGCCGCGCAAAATCGTGTGCAGACTCTCCTGAACAGCGCGGCGGACCGTCTGCGGCGTGATTCCGTGCTTCTCGTTGTACTCCATCTGTTTCGCGCGGCGATATTCCGAGATCGACATGAGCGCTTCCATGCTCTGCGTCACAATATCCGCGAAAAGAACGACCTCACCGTTAACGTGGCGCGCCGCGCGGCCGGCAGTTTGAATGAGCGACGTTTGGCTGCGCAAAAACCCTTCTTTGTCCGCATCGAGAATGCAAACGAGCGAGACCTCCGGCAGGTCGAGGCCTTCTCGGAGCAAATTGATGCCGACCAGAATGTCGAAATCGGCGGCGCGCAAGCCGCGCAAAATTTCGACCCGCTCGATGGTATCGATGTCGCTGTGGAGGTAACGGACTTTAAGTCCGACGTCGCGCAAATAATCGGCCAGGTCTTCGGCCGTGCGTTTCGTCAACGTGGTAATCAATACGCGCTCGCCTTTTTCGACGCGCTGCCGACAAAGCTCGATCGTGTCGTCGATCTGATTCTTAAGTGGCTTGATTGTGATTTTGGGATCGAGCAGGCCGGTCGGGCGGATGATTTGTTCGATCACGAGCGGGGCGCCTGGCGTCGTGACGTCGAATTTTTCCGGCGGATCATCGGTGCGGGAAATTTGCGCACGCGATTGCGGTAGCGGCGCGCGCTGGACACCGTTTGTTTTAGCTCCACGGTCGGAGACCGCCGCTACGGTTTCGCCGGGCAACACAAACGGCACCAACTCCTCTTCACCAATCCGCTGTCGCCGGTGCGGGAAGTAGCCTTTGTTTCCGACAACGCTGTTTTGAATCTCGAACTCGGCTGGCGTGGCGCTCACATAAACCAGTTGGTTAGTCATCTTCATGAACTCGTCGAAATTCAGCGGCCGATTGTCGAGCGCGCTGGGAAGACGGAAGCCGTAATCAACGAGCACGGTTTTGCGGGAGCGATCGCCTTCGTACATCCCGCCGAGCTGCGGAATCGTGGCATGTGACTCGTCGATGACAGTGAGAAAATCCTTCGGAAAGAAATCGATGATCGTGTACGGCTTCGAGCCCGCGGCGCGGCCGGATAGGTGACGTGAATAGTTCTCGATGCCGTTGCAGAAACCCATCTCCTGCAACATCTCCAAATCGTACTCGGTGCGAATACGGAGCCGCTGCGCTTCGAGCAGTTTGTTCTGTGACTCTAACACCCCAATCCGGTCCTCCAATTCGGCGCGGATTGTGCGAAGCGCGCGATTCAATTTGTCCGCCGGCGTAACGAATTGTTTGGCCGGATAAAACGTGATCACGCTGAGCGAATCGTAAGCATGGCCGGTGAGCGGCTCGAACCGTGTGATCGCCTCGATTTCGTCGCCAAAAAATTCGATGCGCACAGCTTCTTCATCTGCCGTGGCGGGATAAACTTCGACCACGTCACCGCGGACACGGAATTTGCCGCGGGAAAAATTCATGTCATTGCGCTCGTACAGCATGTCGATCAGACGCCCGAGCACGGCCTCGCGCGAGATGCGCTGCCCGCGTTTTACTGTCAGCAGCATGTTCAGATAGTCCTCTGGCGAGGTGATTCCGTAGATGCACGAGACGCTTGCGACGACAATCGTATCGCGGCGCGACAACAGGGCGCTGGTCGCGGCGAGACGTAAGCGCTCGATCTCTTCGTTAATGGACGAATCTTTCTCGATGTACGTGTCGCTGCGCGGGATGTAGGCTTCCGGCTGATAATAATCAAAATAACTCACGAAATACTCGACCGCGTTCTTCGGGAAGAACTGCTTGAACTCGGAGTAAAGCTGCGCGGCGAGCGTTTTGTTGTGCGAGATGACAAGCGTTGGACGATCGAGCGCGCGAATGACATTCGCGATCGCGAAGGTTTTGCCCGAACCCGTGACACCAAGCAAGGTTTGATGGCGATTACCGGCTTCGACCGATTTGGTTAATTTCGCGATCGCCTGCCCCTGGTCGCCGCGCGGTTTGTAGTTCGACTCGAGCTGAAACGGCATCACTCAATCTAGCATCACGCACTAGCAGTCCAAAGAGAGCGCGCGAGGCAACTGTCGATCTTGCCGTGGCGATTACCCGCCGCGCCGGCGTTTGCGGACGCGCGCTTCGAGCTGCTGCGCCTTGCGTACTTTGCCGAGCGAGCGTAACAAGTCCGCGTAGTTCGACGCCACAATCTCGTAATCTTCAGGCGGCACTTCGGTTGTTTGTTCCCAGGCTTCGAGTGACGCGCGGTAGAGTTCGCCTGCTCTTGCGTAATCACCGCGGGAATGATAGACGACCGCGAGATTGCATTTCGATTGCGCGATGTCGGGATGCGTCGGCGGATACGCCTTCTCACGGATGGCGAGCGCCCGGCGATGAATTTTTTCAGCTTCGGCATAGCGGCGCTCGTTCGTGTAGAAGACAGCCAGATTATTCAGCACCGATGCAACATCGGGATGATTCGGCCCGAGCTGCCTCTCGTAGATTTGCAATGC
Source organism: Chthoniobacterales bacterium (assembly GCA_035639455.1). Lineage (GTDB taxonomy): Bacteria > Verrucomicrobiota > Verrucomicrobiia > Chthoniobacterales > UBA10450 > AV17. The sequence goes on from DASQXY010000222.1 coordinate 7,626, forward strand.
CTGCAGATAATACGGCTCCGCCGCCTTCTGCCGGCCGGACTTGCGAAAGGTCAGCGCGACGTTGTTGAGCATCGTGCCGAGGTCCGAGTACGGCACATCGTCCAGTTTTGACCCGGCGCCAATCGCCTTCTCGTAAAAACGAATCGCTTCCTCGGGCTGGCCGAGATTGTCGCAGAGCAACGCGAGCCGCCGCGCCGACTGAAAGAGGGCGCGTTCATCGGCCGCCTTACCCTTCTCCAAAATCGCGTGCGCCTTGAGCAGGTATGCCTTGGCTGCGGCGCGATCGCCTTGTTGATCAAGAAGTTGGGCAAGCTTCTCGTAGCTGGTGGCAAGCGCGCCATCGTCTTCGCTAAAGGCGCGTTTGGCCAGATCAAGCGCCGTTTCAGCTATGCGGACCGCCTCGGGCAGGCGATTGCTGGCGCGCAAAGTGTCGAGCTTGTCGTTCAGAATCGACCAAAGTCTCTGTTCGCCTTTCATCGTGCATCACCAGCCCTCGCTCAGTTGCGCGACGAGATTGGTCGCCAGTTGCCCTGTCGCTAATGGGAGAGCCTGACGCTCGTCCGTGATGACATCAGTGCCGACGAAAAACGTCGTGCTGCCATAAATCTCGTTCACCGCGAGCTGCGCGCCGCTTTTGTTTACCAAGGTGTATTTTAGGTAGATGGTGAGAGCGAATTCGGCAGTCTGAAGAATATTGCCACGCACCGGGCGAGCCGGAGCACGCTCAACATGCGTGATTTCGCCCTTTAATGTCGCATCCGCCTTATCTTCACTTGTAACCTCGAATGTGCCGTCCTGCTGCAACTGCTTGATGACCGTGTCCGTCACTAGAACCTCGACTCGCGGCAGAAGCGTCCGATTCGTAAACGTTGGGACAGCAATCGAGTGCACGTCGCGCAGGTAGTACGGCTTCACCGGCCCGATGTGATACCCGAGACAACCACTCAGACATGACGCGATCAGCGTCACAGCAATGAGTGATCTCACGGGGTCGGCGAAGCAGAAGCATCGGGGGAGGAGCTGGATGGCGACGTGCTGCCAGATGCTGGCGAAGTCGTCGCGCCGGTGTCCACCGTCGGGGGCGCAGTGGTGGTATCGGGGAGGAGAGAAGCGGGTGGGGGCAGAGCTGTGTCGGTTTCGCTTGACGGCAACGGCGCATTGCTTTGCACACTGCTGGCGCCTTCCGGCTCGCCCGTGGGCTTCTTGGCTGCCGCAGTCTCACCCGCACTGCCCTTCTTCTGCTCGGCTCCTATGTCGCCCGCGCGCGGCTGCAGCGCTGCTTCACCATACTTGGCGCGCAATTGATCGATTCGTTTCTGCGCTTCATTGCTCTCGACTGAGCCAGGCTGCTGGCGAATTACTTCGTTGTAGTAGATCGCAGCCGCGCGATATTTTTTCTGCTTGTCGTAGAACTTCGCCACTGCAAATGACGAATTGGTCTGCTTCTGTTCTAGGAGCTGCAGATTTGCGCGCGCCTGGGCCGCTTTTTCGCTGCGCGGATAGCGGAACAGGAAATCTTCAAACGCCGTCTTGGCATTGTGCGTCGCGGCAATGTCTCTCGCGCCCTGCCGCGCAGCCGTGAACCAGATATAGCCGATTTGATACTGCGCATCGGCCGCGACTGGCTCGTTCGGAAATTTGTCGACCACAGCCTGGTAGGCTTCCAGCGCCGCATCCTGGGCGCCTTGCTTCTCTCGCACCAAACC
>DASQXY010000223.1:0-7349 GCA_035639455.1 Chthoniobacterales bacterium
GCTCAACCTGGAGATGGGCAACACTCCCGAAATTGTTGATATCGCGCTGCGCATCGTCCCCGACGAGGTCTGCCTCGTACCCGAAAAACGTGAGGAAGTCACAACCGAGGGCGGCCTTGACGTAGCCACTCTTCGTGCAGAGCTCGGGCCCACGATTAAACGCCTGCAAATCGCTGGCATCCGCGTGAGTTTATTTGTCGATCCGACGCTGGAACAAATCGATGCCGCGGCTGAGTTAGCGGTTGAGATGGTCGAGCTTCACACCGGAAAATTGGCGAACGCATTTTCCGAAAAGATCGAGAAGCAGGAGCTCGAGAATCTGCAGGCCGCGGCCAGAGCCGCGTCCGAACTGAAACTGCAGGTCAATGCCGGACATGGGATCAACTACACGAATATCAAGCTCGTCCAAAAGATTGCCCATCTGACGGAGCTGAACATCGGGCATTCGATTATTTCCCGCGCAATGTTCGTGGGCCTCGAGGCCGCGGTTCGGGAAATGACCAACGTAATGACTGATTACGGCGGATGAGTATCGTCGGAATCGGCGTCGATTTGGTCGAGGTCGCGCGGGTTGAACATTCATTGGAGCGATTCGGGCAGCGCTTTCTGCAGCGCGTGTTTACTGAAGGTGAGATCGAATATTCGATGTCGATGAAATTTCCGGCGCGCCACTTGGCGGCGCGCTTTGCCGCGAAGGAAGCCGTTTCAAAAGCGTTCGGCACCGGGATCGGTAAGACGCTGGGCTGGCACGACATCGATATTCGGAAAAAGGAAAGCGGTGAGCCATTCCTTGTGTTCGAGGGCGGCGCGAAGGAGATGGCGCTCTTGCGCGGTGTGACGCAGCCACTTATCACACTCAGCCACACAGATCATCATGCTATCGCGATGATTGTGTTGGAGGGCTGACGTCTGTAGCGGCGGTGTCGGACCGGCGACATTTTTTACATCCGGCGCGCAGAACGCCGCGCTACAGAACCCGCTCTTGCCCGAAAATGTTCACGTTAAGTCCATCGACGACGCAAACGTGGTCTGGTGCGCTCTCAATTTCCTTGAATCCAGCGAGTTGCAACGGATTTAGCGCCCATTCCGTAAGATCGACATCGCGAAACCGGTACGGCGTGTGCGCGACTTGGCTACGCAGTAAGCTGCGCATTGCGCGCCGATAGGCGAACAGATAGTAGCGCTCGAGGAAGAAGAATTCGAGCGACTCCGGCGCGGTGTCTCGCTCCTCACTCGTTGCGCGATAGCAGAAGCGCGCAACCGCGGATGTTCCACGTCGCCGGCAGGAATACTCGATGCAATCGCCGCGCTGCGCGTTCATTTCAGCGAGAAAATATGGCAATGCACCAAGCACGCGCGCGCCGCCCGCAGCCCACGCACGGTTACAATCGAGGGAGTAGAACCAGACGCCGGGAGTACCTCCGTGGTCAAAAACATACGTGCGGACATTCAGTTCCTGAAAAAAGGACCACCACGGCAGCGCGGGCGTGCCGATGAGGCGAACATTCCTCATGAAAAACGGCACCACGCCGAGATACGCGTCGCCATTAAAGGTGTCGACTGTGAGACCTGGCGGCAGCGTCTCCTGAATCCGGTCCTGCGGCACACGCCAATGCAGGAACAGCAGGTTCTCCCAGCGCTGATGCATTACGATCGGGCGCCGCCAGTTTGGAGAGCACGCGAGTAACCGAGCCTTGTTGTCAGGCAATATAGCGTCGCTCATTGCGCAATGGATTCGATGAGTAGGCTGCCACCAATAGTCCTTTGATTCGACCGTTGGTCTCGCTTGTGCTATTAGTCGCTTCAATGTTGAGCAGGTTCGGATTGTCGCTTGCGCTGATTGCCGCACTCACGGCAGCTCCGCTGTGCGTGTCTGCGCGGACTTGCATCCTATCAAACGCATCAAGTGAAGAGGCATGCCTGCTTGGCTGCTGCGCAAACACGAAATGCTGCGAAACATCGCAAAACAACACCGCACCGGCTAGCGCGAGTTTGGCGAAGTCCATTTCTGATCAGCAGAACGTAACGACGCTTGTCACAGCGGCCCCTCTGGCCGTAGCAAATGAAGCCGCGACAAATCCGTCGCCGGCTTTCTCGAGCCCAGCGTGTAGCGAGCATTCGCCGCCGACGCTCGCGCTCATTTGTATCCGCCTCATCTGATCCAAAGAGACTGACGACGGTCGGGGTGTGCCCACTCACCGGCACGCCACCACTGCAACGCAGCTCTTGGATCAATGAAAACAACTTACCTTTTACTACTTAATCTAGCTTTACCCTTTGATTTGCAGGCGGCCGGCATCGGCGATCATCCCGACCGCACTGCTCATGCCGGCGGTCTTTCGCTCGGCGAAGTGACGGCTGCTGTGCTCGCGCACAATCCAGCGATTAAAGAATCGCTGCGCAAATGGAACGCAGCGAGAGCGCGAGTTCCACAGGCGGCCGCTTGGGACGATCCGCGGCTCGGCGGCGATTCACGACTGCGTCGCTTTGTCGATGTACCGCCGAACGCTTTCATGGACCAATCGCTCAGCATCGAGCAGGTCGTCCCGGTTACTGGCAAAAATCTTTTGCGCGCTCGGGCGGCTCTGGCCGATGCGGTTTCCGCTTACGAACAACTGCGGCGGCAGCAGTTGGATACAATCGCCGCGGCGCGCGCGGCGTTTTTTCGGCTGGCGAATGCTTACGAACAGCTGGACCTGAACGGCAAGAACATTGATTCGCTGAGACAGATTGCCGGGATCAGCCGCGCAAAATACGAGGCGGGGACGCAAAGTGCGGCCGATGTGCTCGTCGCGGAAACCGACGAAAGCAAGCTGGAGGAAGCGCGGCGCGACCTCGAGCGAGAGCTCTCCGATGAGCAATCACGTCTGAACGCGCTGATGAACCGTGACGCGTTTGCGCCGCTGGCTCAACCGGCGACAGCGAGCATTCAAATGCCGCAACTCTCGCCCACTGCGCTTCGACCACTGGTCCTAACGCAGAGGCCGGAAATCAAAATGGCGGAAGCAAAGATCGAGATGGAAAAATCGAAGCTTCAGCTCGCGCGTCGCGAGTGGATTCCAGATCCGGCCTTAATGGTCAAAGCGCAGCGTTACAATGACGCCGGGCAAGCGGTGAGCGAGTTGGATGCGGGGGTTTCCTTCACCGTGCCTTGGGTAAATTTTCGAAAATACGGCGCCGGAGTGCGCGAGGCCGGAGAAAACGTCGCTGCGGCTGAACAAGCGCTGGATCGTTCACAGAAAGAAGCGGTTCAGCTTTTGCGCGATCAACTCGAGAAGATCGAGACGTTTCATCACCACGTCGCGCTGTTTCGCGACAAGCTAGTGCCGCAGGCGCGACAAGCCTTCGAAGCCAATCGGCTGTCCTATGAGTCCGGCAAAGTGTCGTTCCTCGACTGGATCACTGCGCAACGAGTTCTGCGCGACATCGAAGCAACAGCGCGGATGCATCTCACTGATTACCGGATCGCAGTTGCGGAGCTGGAAGCGATCATCGGCGCGCAAATCTACCCGCTGCCCGGTCAGCAGATCGAAACGACGAACCGGCGAATCGGCGAATCGCCGGAACCGCAATGGAAAACAAAATGAAAGCGCAAAAATTTTTCAATCAAGTCATTCCGCTTGTCGCGCTGCTCGCCCTGCTCGGCATAGCTTCGTGCTCGAAAGGACCGACGGCGAAGAACGACAGCAACATCGATTACTGGACCTGCACGATGCACCCCTCGGTGCACGCGGCGAAGCCGGGCAAGTGCCCCATCTGCTCGATGGATCTTGCGCCGGTGATGAAGAAAGACGGCGGCGAATCCAAGCCAACATCGGGGCAAGGAGAACAAGTGAAGGGCGCCGGGGAAATGCAGGGAATGCCTGGAATGCCGAGAATGAAAACCGGCGAAGCGAAAGCCAGCGAGAAGCCGAGCGAGTTTGTCGTGCCAGTCGAGCGCCAGCAACAGATCGGTGTGCGCTATGCGAAAGTTGAGCGCAAACCGCTTCGTCACACCATCCGCGCGGTCGGACTGATTGTGCCTGACAAAACACGCAACTGGCAATTCGTGTCGCGTGTCGATGGCTACATTCAAAAACTGGACATCACCGCACCGGGCGAACTCGTTGAAAAAGACGCGCCGCTCTTGTCGATCTACAGCCCGGACTTGCTCACGAGTGAGCGCGAGTTTGTTGAGCTGTTGCGCATGCGCGACGAGGCGAAGACGAAAGAGGCGCGCGAAACACCGCAGCGGTTGATCGAATCAGCCAAACGCCGCCTTCAGCTTTGGAACGTCATGCCCGAACAAATCGCCGAGCTGGAAAAAACACGAAAAGCTTCCGATACACTCACATTGCTCTCACCGTTCCGCGGCGTCGTTCAATCGGTGCCCGTCGAACAAGGCAAGGGCGTGAAAACGGGCGACATGCTCGTCGAAGTCGCCGATCTCGGTGTCGTCTGGGTTTGGGCCGAGTTCTACGAGAACGAATTGTCGATGTTGAGCATCGGCCAAAGATTCACGATCACTACCAAATCGTATCCCGGCGAAAAATTCGAAGGCACGGTTAGCGTCATCAATCCGTTCCTCGACGAGGCCAAACGCACGGCCAAGGTGCGGATCGACATCCCCAACGCCGATTTCAAGCTGCGGCCGGGGATGTACATGAACGCCGAGCTGGAGATGGACATGGGCGAGGCGCTCACGGTTCCGGTGAGCGCAGTGATGCCGACCGGCACGCGCAACGTCGTCTTCGTCGATAAGGGCGAAGGGAGGATCGAGCCGCGGATCGTTCAGCTCGGCACGAAATACGGCGACATCTACGAGGTGCAAAGTGGTTTGCAGGAAAACGAACGTGTCGTCGCAAGCGCAAACTTCCTCATCGACGCCGAGTCGAAAGTCCAAGGCGCGCTGCGGGAGTTCGAGCCGACCGCTACAGCGACCAATCCATGACCGAAGTGGAGCGAATCTCGCGCGAAGCCGCTGCTCCTCACAAGAGCGACACGCTCGTGGATCGCATTATCGAGCGAAGCGCGCGGAACAAATTCCTCATCTTCATCTTCACAATCTTCGCCGTCGCGGCGGGGATTTACGGTCTCATGCACACGCCATTGGATGCGATCCCCGACCTGAGCGATGTCCAGGTGATCGTTTACACCGATTGGGAAGGTCGTTCTCCCGATTTGGTGGAAGATCAGGTCACATATCCGATCTCCACACTCTTCATCGCCGCGCCGAAAGTGAAATTCGTCCGCGGCGAATCGATGTTCGGGAAATCGTTCATTTACGTCATCTTCGAGGACGGCACAGACATTTACTGGGCGCGTTCGCGCATCATCGAATATCTCAACTCCATTCGAGGCTCACTCCCTGAAGGCGTGAATCCTGTCATTGGCCCAGACGCGACGGGTGTGGGCTGGGTCTATGAGTACGCGCTGGTTGATGATACTGGGAAACACGACCTCGCTGAGCTCCGCTCAATCCAGGACTGGAACCTGCGTTACGCTCTCTCCTCAGTGAAAGGCGTTGCGGAAGTCGCGCCGGTCGGAGGTTTCGTCAAACAATACCAGGTCGATCTCGATCCAAACGCGCTTGTTGCTTACAACATTCCGCTTAGCGAGGTCGTTAACGCGATCAAAATGAGTAACGCCGACGTCGGCGGCAAAATTTTCGAGGTCGCGACTACCGAGTATTACATTCGCGGCCGCGGTTATATCAAAAAGATCGAGGACATCGAGAACATCGTCCTGAAGGTCGAAAACGGCACGCCGGTTTATCTCAAGAATGTCGGCAACGTGCATCTCGGTGGGGACATCCGGCGCGGTGTTGCTGAGCTAGATGGCCGCGGTGAAGTCGTCGGCGGCATCATCGTCATGCGATACGGCGAGAATGCGCTCAACGTTATCGACGCCGTAAAAAAGAAACTGGAAGAGATCAAAGGTTCACTGCCAGAAGGCGTCCGCGTCGTGCCGACCTATGATCGGAGCGATTTGATCAAACGCTCAATTGCGACGCTGCGCGAGAAATTGATCGAAGAAAGCATTGTCGTCGCGCTTGTTTGCCTTGTTTTTCTCTGGCACGTGCGCTCTGCGCTGGTCGCCATCGTTACGCTGCCGATCGCGATCATCCTCTCGTTTGTGCCGATGTGGTGGATGCATGTGACCTCCAACATCATGTCGTTAGGCGGAATCGCGATCGCCATCGGCGCCATGGTTGATTCAGCCATCATCATGATCGAGAACGCGCATAAGGCTCTCGAACATTTTCGAGAAGAAAACGGGCGAGAGCCGACGAGCGTAGAACGAATTCAAGTCATTATCGCGGGCGCCAAAAGCGTTGGTCGATCTCTCTTTTTCGCGCTGCTGGTCATCACTGTGAGCTTCGTGCCGGTCTTTTCGCTCACTGCGCAGGAAGGGCGACTCTTCCGGCCCCTCGCGTTCACAAAAACCTTCTCGATGTTTTTCGCCTCGTTCCTTGGCGTGACGCTGGTGCCGGTACTGATGACGCTGCTTATCCGCGGAAAAATCACGCCGGAAGAGAAAAATCCGGTGAACCGTTTTTTGATCCGGGCCTATCAACCGTTCGCCGATTTCGTTCTCCGTTACCGCTGGTTCACTCTCATCACTGCGCTGGTCGTTCTTTTGATCACGATTTTCCCGTACGAAAGGCTCGGGAGTGAGTTCATGCCTCCGCTAAACGAAGGCACGCTGCTTTACATGCCGACCGCGGTGCCCGGGATGTCGATCACCGAAGCGACGAAGATTCTCCAGATACAAGATCGACAATTAAAAAAGATTCCTGAAGCGGTCACGGTTTTTGGCAAAGCCGGTCAGGCCGATACGCCCACTGATCCCGCGCCGATGTCGATGTTTGAAACCGTCGTGGCGCTCAAACCGCCTAACGAATGGCGGCGCGGAATGACTTGGAACAAGCTCCTGGCCGAAGTCAACGCCAACATTAAGACGCCGGGTATGGCAAACATTTTCTGGATGCCAATCCAGACGCGCACCGAAATGCTCACTACCGGATTTCGCAGCGTGCTCGGCGTAAAAGTTTTCGGACCTGATCTTGGCGAAATCCAAAACCTCGCCGTGCAGATCGAGAAAGTGCTGGCTGATGTTCCTAACACCCGCAGCGCGTTCGCGGAGCGCACCGTCGGCGGGTATTTTCTAGACTTCACCGTAAATCGCGAAGCGGCTGCCCGCTACGGTCTCAAAGTTGGCGACGTGAACGATATCGTTGAGTCGGCGATCGGCGGCAAGAACATCACCACCACAGTTGAAGGCCGTGAGCGTTATCCCGTCAACACGCGCTATGCCCGCGATTTCCGCGAGGACCTCGACGCGCTCAAACGCGTGCTCGTGCCCACGCC
>DASQXY010000224.1:0-2773 GCA_035639455.1 Chthoniobacterales bacterium
CGTCGATTTCATCAACGCCGGGTCGCGGTACTTTCTCCCCGCGACCTCAGTAGGCTATCCCGGTGGAACGGGCAAGAACAAGAACCTCTTGCCGAGCATCGCGCCTTGGTCATCACTCATTTATTCGACCACTCACTGGAATGGATTGGTCGACCTCACAGTATCAGTGTTCGACGAGTCAGGTAACTCCGCCTCGAGCGTTGGCGGCTTCGACATCGAGAATACTTATGTGACGAAAGTATTCACGACGCACATTTGCGATCCGAGTCGGCCCGACTGCCCAAGAGTTTCCTGGAATGCAACGTTCTCCGTTACCTATCCCGCGATCGCCAAGGAACGAATCGAATGGTTCAACTCGAATTTCTCGAGCAACTACGCTGGGTCGATATCCGGTGATGTCACGAATGGTTACAATACGATCTCTTCCGGGGTGTTCCCGCGATACTGGACAGGAAATGTATTCGAATACGATTTCGGCGGGCCGGTCTTTCGCGCCAGCTCCAGCAATGATATCGGCGCCTCGCTCGGGGATATCTACCTTTGCTTAGGTAAGGATTGCCCGATCACCCCGGGAACGGCTGAGACCGACATAACTGTAAGCATCACCTACCCGCAATAGCTGACTCGGCGCAGCGCGTCGTTTCCTCGCGCGTCAGTTTAGGATTTCGCTAAGCCCAGAGTTTTAGCGAACAAAAGGTGCAATGGCAGATAGACGATGAGCGGAAAGCCAAGCATCAGAAGCGCGACGAATAGTGGCCCGGGCAAGGCGGCCTGCGGCTTTTCGCCGAAGCCGTAAACCCAATTGATGTTCTCCCGCGGATTTGTGGCGAGATAAGAGCTGGGTAAGACCACGAGCGCGGCCAGCGATTGCCATAACCATGCGCGGTGATCGTAGCCGAGCCGAAAGAGCAGCCATATGATGAGGATCGGCAACGCGACATGAAAAAATGATAGTGCGCGAATGAAGAGCGGGATTTTCGGATCGAACATGTAAGCGCTGAGTCCGATCAGAGATTTGCTCGTGGCAAGACGGCCCCAGAAATCGACATTCCAAACCAATTCGAGGACGAGCACGGAAAGTGCCGTCATACTGACGAGTAACGCATTCTCCAGCCAAAGTGCGGGCACTAACAGCAGCAAGGCGATGTCGGAGAACCACAAAAAATTCGCCGGCCCGTATTGGCGCCAGTAAATCGGCACGAGCAGGGCGACAAAGATCGTGTAGGTAATCTTGAGCCAAATCGAGATCACGCAGCAGTCAAAGGCAGAGAGCAGAATCAATCGACATATTTTTGCGCGATAGGCATGCGACGGCCTAGGCCAAACGCGCGGCTGGTGACTTTGAGGCCGGGCGCGGCTTGCTCGCGTTTGTATTCGTTCAAGTCGACGCGCCGTTGAACCCAACGGACGGTCTTTTCCTCGAATCCGTGGCTGATGATATCGCGCGCACTCAGGTTTTCTTCGACATAGAGCCGCAGGATTTCATCGAGGGTTTCGTAGGGCGGAAGCGTGTCCTGGTCCGTCTGGTTCGGTTTCAACTCCGCGCTTGGTGGTTTTTCAATTGTCGACCTTGGAATGATTTCGCCGCTGCGACCTGGTCGCGACGAATAGTCGGAGTTAATCCAGCGGGCGAGCTGGTAAATCATTGTCTTCGGCACGTCACTGATGACGGCGAGCCCGCCAGCCATGTCGCCGTAGATGGTGCAATAACCGACGGCAAGCTCGCTTTTGTTGCCGGTGCTCAAGACCAGGTGACCGAACTTATTCGAGAGCGCCATCAAAGTCATGGCGCGCAAACGCGGCTGCATGTTCTCCTCGGTCTCGTTCTCGGGCAGATCGGCGAAGATTTCCTTAAACTGCGACTTGAACACCGCAAACGTTTCCGCGATCGGGATCTGCAAACATTTGATGCCGAGGTTACGAGTAAGCGCGAGCGCGTCCTCGATACTGCCGCGCGATGAATACTGGCTCGGCATCAAAATCCCGAGCACGTTGCCCGCGCCGAGCGCCTCGGCGGCGATGACTGCGACGACGGCTGAATCCACGCCGCCGCTCAACCCAAGCACGGCCGATTTGAAACCGCATTTCCGGGCGTAATCGCGCAGACCGAGCGTGAGCGCGTGAAAAATCTCTCGCGGCGGCTGCGGCTCGTGGAATTCCGAACTAGATGTCGATGTTGTATCGACGATAGCTTCATCTTCAGCGAAGCTGGCGAGCTGCGCGATCAGCGCGCCGGATACATTCACGGCAATCGAGTTGCCGTCGAAAATAAGCTGGTCGTTCCCGCCGACGGCGTTGCAGTAGCAGATGGGCCGCTGATACGCGCGCGCTAGGGCGCCAACCATTTCGTGGCGCACGGCCGGTTTGTGCAAGGTAAAGGGTGAGGCGCTCAGGTTGACGATCACTTCTGCACCTTGATCGACAAGACCGCGCACCGGTTCGACATCGTAAAGCGGGCGGGGCAGGTAATGCTCGGTCCAGATGTCCTCGCAAATCGTGACCCCGATGCGATTGCCGCAAACAATCGCCGGCTCGACCTTTGCCGCGGGCTCGAAGTAACGGTCTTCGTCAAAAACGTCATAGGTCGGCAGGAGTGATTTATGCATTTTGCGAACCGGTTTACCGGCTTCGAGCAGAGCAGCGGCGTTATGAAACGGCTTGCCGCGGCTCTCGTTGCGATCGACGAAGCCGACGAGCAGGGCCGCGCCGGGACGAACGCGCGCATGCAGTGAGTCAACCATTTCAAGGTTCTCCGGAACAAAGCGCGACTTAA
>DASQXY010000225.1:0-4877 GCA_035639455.1 Chthoniobacterales bacterium
CTGTTGCACAATCAGAACGGATGAGGTTTTCGATACACACAGCCATGAAAACGCTATTTCTCATTCGCCACGCGAAGTCGAGCTGGGATGTCACCGCGTTGCCTGACAAAGACCGGCCATTGAGCGATCGCGGCAAGCGAGCCGCGCCAAAGATGGGTAAGCGATTAGCGAAGCGCGATGTGAAGCCCGATTTAATTTTGTCGAGTCCGGCAAGGCGCGCGCTCACGACAGCGGAGATCATCGCCAAAAAGCTCGATTACAAGCGTAAGAATATCGTGGTCGAAGACCGGCTGTATTCCAGCGCGGTGGATGACTTGCTTAACGTCGTTCAAAAGCTCAGCGACAAGGTAGAGCGCGTGATGCTTTTTGGCCATAATCCCGAATTGACCGAGTTCGCGCATCGGCTTTCAAGCGAGATCAGCCACATGCCAACGTGCGCCGTCGCCGAGTTTATGTTTAGTGTGAAGTCGTGGTCAAACATCGGCAAGGCCAAGCTCGCAAAAGTGGCGCTCGATTATCCAAAGAAATCGAAAGCCAAAGCATCGCGTAGGTGATGAAGGCGATTATCGCATTTCCCTGCCCGACCATCGGCGTTTGCGGCGAGATGATGGCCCGTCGGAAACGCCCGCTGCGGCTCTACGCGTAGACAGACGAGTGGCGACGCCGCAGATGCCCGTGTTTGCGGCGCAGACTGCCCGGACGCGGTGAGATAAGTGGCTTGTTCTCGAGGGACATTGGACTTTTGGCCACTCGCCAGAGCTAAATATATAAACTCTTCATCATCCTGGAGGGGAGCCTGCGCAAGTTCCTCCACGATCATGTAGACCCGGGCGTATTTGCTCCTGACGCTGTTCGCACCTTGATTGCCGCATTCGATGGCGCTTGGCAGTCCATCAATGCGAGTGGGGCGAGGCTTTCGGATCAGCAAAGCGAGCTTACGCGGGAACTACTTGCGAAGTACATCATTCAACAGGCTCGCCAGGGCGAGCTTGACGAGCGCCGTTTGCGCGACGGCGCCCTGCTTCACTTGGCTCAGTCAAATCTGAGACCGTCCCAGAAAAAATAATTCCGCATCGTGCGCGTTACGTCGTATACCGTCAGTCGCCGCTAATACTGGCGGACGGTTTGCAGGCCATTTTCGCCGACATTGCCTCAATCCCGTTGCCGGAACGCTTGGAGTCGCTCATGCGCTCATCGAGTGCCGATGGCGCCGAACGCTTCGGGGAAGAGGCTGATCATGGGGCGAGCGCAGCGGAAACGTCCAACCGTGTTGAAGATGACGCCGAACTCCGCAGCCTGACGGCGGCGCTGTTCGAGGACGAGCAAGTGGAAACCATCGAGTGCGACAGCGCAGAAGCAGCACTGGCGACCCTGCTGATCGGCGGGCCTGAGGTCGCCATGATCTTCGCGGATGTCCATCTTCGCGGCGTCATGGAGGCATCGATTTGGCACGCGAGGTGAAGATGCGCTGGCCGCTGCTTCCTGTGATCCTCACTTCCGGACATCCACGCGAGCGCGTCGGCGAACTCCGCCCGGCGTCGCTTACATGAGCAAGCCGTGGCGGCCGCTCAACGTGCTGATCGCCGCCGAACAGGCCCTGGCCTCTCGGATGTGATGGGCGTGCCTTAGCTTAATTCGCGCCAAGTCGTTGCCGGGACCAACTCCCCAAGCGCCCGGTCATGCAGTCGCACGGGATCACGCTCTCCTTCCATCGCGAGATGGCAAATTCGTCGCGCGAGCTCGTTGGGCCTGATGTTAGCGCTGCCGTTACTTTTGAGAGTTATCCACGCTTCGTCAAAGGCGGTTTCGAGGATTACGAGGGTCTCGGGATCAAAAGATCCGCTGCCTATTCCAAGCATGTTCCCTCCGTACGATCGAGGTTGCGAGGAAAACAAAGTCTTTTGAAGCTTGCACCAGAAAGGAGTCGAATGTTTGGAATTACGCAGCGCTTGGGACAATCATTTCAAGTTGAGAGCAATGTTAAACTTCGTTAAGGCCAAGAACTTCGCGGGAACCACGGGGAACTCCTAGACCGACGTTCCAGCCGTATCGTCCGCTCCGGCTTCGATTGTTCATTGGAAATCAAACCCAAGGCTTGCGGGCGCCAACGCCCGATCGACAGAAAGCATCGAGCCTCCTGTTGTATCGCTCGGGGAATGGAGTTCAGCATGAGGGACCTCATCTCTCATGCCTAGAGGCCCGTTGTTTGTTTGGTCGGTAGCGCGCTTCGGGATTGGCGCCAGCCATCGACGGTCCAGGCGTCCCAGTCCCGCATCAGGAACAGCGCGGCAAAACCGCCCCAGGTGGGCCAGGTCGAGATCCACAGATGGTTGCCGACTTTGGCCAGTCCCCACGGGTCGAATAGCTGCCGCCAGCTCACGACCACGGTCACGGTATGAACGAGCAGCGAGAGGCCATAGCTGATCGTGCGGTAAAATCCGAACAGGAGCGCAAGCGACAAGATGAGCTCGGCAACGCCCAAGGCATACGATGCCGGTGCTGGCAGTGTCACTCCGTAAAAGCTGTTTGCGATGCGCGCGGCGGCGTCCGGAAGAATAAGTTTCTCGATGCTCCACTGCAGCAGGAAGATGCCGAGAAAGAACCGCAGGACGAGGAGCGCGGCTGGAATGCGGTTATCGAGTTCGGGTGACATGAGCGTCTCCTTGGTCATGCTCTTGATTCGAGCGTCACCTCTGCCTTTTCCACTGATACGAGACTGCGCCATAGGTGCACACCGCGTAGGGGTTACCGGAGTGCGCGCGCGCACGCAGGTGCCAAGGTCATGTCATTTTGGCTCGGCACCCCCATTGTCCTGGACTGGCGGACAGCCCGCGTACTTATGTTTTCGGCGAGGTGCGCGTCGCCACGCTAGCCTTGGTCACTCTTACTACGCTTTCGTGACGGCGTTCCTCAGGCGTTGCTATGGCCAAATTTTCGGGCCACGCCGTCACCTTCCGAAGTTCGCCAACGGTGTGTGCAGATACTCCGAGATTTTTGTCTGCCTCAACTCGCATCTTATCTGGCAAGCCGCCAAGAGCGATGTGGAGTGCGGCAGTGCTTTTGGGCTTATACCGCATAAGGGCCTCCCTACTGCCTGATATCAGCCTAGCACTTTTCTACGCGGCGGACGACTTGTAGAGGAGCTGACGCAGAGTATCGTGGTTAAGTGGTGTGATGGTGAAATACTGGCCGAATGCTCGGGCCAGGCTATCAATTACTGGGGGCAAATAGTCAGCCATTTGGGAACACTTGAGGGTGCTTCAAGTAGGCCGGCGATGTCCTGGCCCTGGTTCACTCTTTTCGCCGGGCGGACCTGCAGCGCTCTGGGGGCCTTTACCGCAGCTCTCGCAACGTCGCGGCCTTCGATTGTTGGCGAGGAACGGCTTTAACGTTGGGATGTTAATCTTTGCGCACAGCACGGAAACAACGATGCGAATGCAGGACAGAAAAAACCGCGCACCAAGCTCACAGGTGCTGCAGGAAGTCATACGTCAAGCACCGGCAGAGTACGTCACCCTTGGCTGGCTGACATCGACATTGCGGCGGCATTCGTTCGGCATAATCATGCTGTGTCTTGGGCTTCTGGCGATGACACCGGTGGGCTCGTCGGTCCCAGGGTTCGTCCTCGCCGTCATCGCGGTGCAATTGATTGTGGGTCGCGCCGAACCCGTTTTCCCGCATTTCATCATGGCGCGGCGCTTGCCGACTACGCAGCTACTGCGGCTTGGTTGCCGCGCTATTCATGTTTTGAAGTATCTCGAGAAAGCCGTTCATCCACGCTGGCCTATGACATTTGAAGTGGCGAAGCGCGCGGTCGGGGTCATTGTCCTCTCGATGGTTCTTATCCTGCTACTCACGCCAATGCCGTTGAGTAATGTCGCCCCTGCGATGGTGATCTCAATGATCTCTGTTGCCTATGTCGAGGAAGACGGATTGTTGCTCTCGGCTGCCTTCCTTGCCGCGATTATCTTAATCGGGATTGCGTCAGCAGCCGTTTGGGGAGCAATTGTGGGCGCAATCCTTATCGCCGCCTAGTATTCAAAGGGGACACCTTCGGCGGCAGCTTCTGCGCAAGCTCCGGCCACTCCTCTTCGACCAGCTCTCGCATATCGTCGGAGACTTCTGAGAGGCATTCCGTCTCAAGCAGAAACTTGTGCAGCCGTTCGAAATCCTCCTGCACCATGATGTGGTCGGAGATAATTCGCGGTGCATAAATACGTCTCGGTTTCGTCGTCCTCACCTTTTCAGTCCGCTGTGTGTGCTCTTTGGTCTGCTAGACTCAACTCAGCTCAATAGTGAGGAAACGAGTGAGATCCCGCTCAGTTCCACCGCAAAAACTTAGCCATTGTTCCGGCCGCTAACCCAATCGGCTCGATTGAAAAAAATTTCAGGGGCCGCAAGCGGCCAAAATCCGTTATGGAGGCGATGCCCGTTGTACGACCGCTCTTCCATCAAAAACAGAAGTCCATCCGCGATGTTGCTATGTCGCAAACGTACCAAAAGCGGCTGTAAGCAATCGCAACAGGGCAGCTCCTTATTCGATCACCTCGTCGGCGCGGACGAGCACGGTGGGCGGCACCGTGAGGCCAAGCGCTCGAGCAGTCTTGAGGTTGACCAATAGCTGAAACCTAGTCGGCTGCTCTATCGGAAGCTCGCCGGGTTTCGCTCCTTTTAGGATCTTGTCCACATAGTTGGCTGCTCGCCGAAACAGGTCGTGATAATCCGGCGTATAGGCGATCAGTCCGCCGGCCTCGAAGTACTCGCGGAAGCTATAGATGGCGGGCAGCTTGTTCTCCATCGCGAACTGCGTGATGCGGCTGCGCTGACTCACCAGAAAAGTATCCGCCGGCACCAAGAAAGCGTCCGGCCGATCTTTT
>DASQXY010000226.1:0-2903 GCA_035639455.1 Chthoniobacterales bacterium
CTCGCGATAACCGTTTGGGACGAGCAACAAAACCTCTTCGGTCGTGCGCATGATCAATGGCACCATCATCAGGCCGAGGGCGAGGCCACCGGCATAAGCGGAAAAACTTTTGAATCGCAAAACGACCAGCCCGTAAACCACGATGCCCCAGATAATCGACGGCACGCCATTGAGCACGTCCGCGACGAAGCGCAGCATTGAGTTGGCCCGGGCCGATCCGTACTCCGCGAGGTAAACGCCGCCGAGCACACCGATCGGCACGCCAATGATCGCGGCGAGACCAAGCAATTCAAACGAGCCAACGATCGCGTTGACCATGCCGCCGCCGATAACGCCGACCGGCGTCGGCAATTTGGTGAAGAAGTCCCAGTTAATCGAGGCGGCGCCGTTGCGGACGAGATGAAAAAAGACCAGCCCGAGCGGCGCGATTACCAACGCCGCCGCCGCAAACGACAGGATCGAAGCGAGCGCGCTTTTGATCTTTCGCCAGCGATGGTTGGTTCCCGTCATTTTATTGAACTGCGCCAGTTATGTGCAGATTGCCCATCGTTCGCAAAAGCAGTTGGGCGAGAAGATTTGCCGCAATCGTGATGCCAAAAAGAACGAGACCGATTTCGAAGAGCGCCTGGAGATAAACGTCCGTCGTCGCTTCAGTGAATTCATTGGCAATAACGCTGGCCAGGGTGTAACCGGGCGCGAATAGTGACGCGACAATCTGCGGCGTGTTGCCGATGACCATTGTCACCGCCATCGTTTCACCAAGCGCGCGTCCGAGACCGAGAATCACCGCGCCGAACAGTCCGCGCTTGGCGTAACTGAGCACAGCGATGCGCGTGACTTCCCAGCGCGTCGCGCCGAGCGCGTAAGCGGCTTCGCGCTGCAAATTTGGAACGCTGCGCAAAATCTCGCGCGACACCGAGGTGATGATCGGCAGGATCATCACCGCGATAATGATGCCGCCGGCGAGCATACTGACCCCGTAAATCGGGCCGCTGAACAATGGCGTCCACCCGAGTGTACTTTTCAAAAAAGGAAACGCGTGGCCGCGGAGCCACGGAATCATTACGAAAATTCCCCAAAGACCGAGAATCACGCTCGGGATTGCGGCGAGCATTTCGATCAAGGAAATGATCGGTTGCCGGATCCAGAGCGGCGCCAATTCAGTCAGGTAAACCGCGGTCGCGATGCTGAGCGGCACGGCAATGATGAGGGCGACGAGCGAAGACACGGCCGTGCCATAAATGAACGGCAGTGCGCCGAATTGCTCCGCGACCGGGTCCCACGTCGACGTGGTGAGAAAATGGAAGCCGAATTTTCTGATCGCGAGCGACGATCCACGCGCCAATTGCCAGCCGACCAGAGATACCAGCACGACAACGCCGAGCGCCATCGCAAGGGTCAGCCATTTGAAAAGTTTGTCGCCAAGCCGGGAAGGCGGCGGCATCAGATCGATGGTCGATCTTGGCGCGTCCTTTACTGACTCAGCGATGACCGACATGGCCGCTGACGTTAAGATTTGATGTCGTCGACCCGTTTCAGGACCCGCTCGCGCACTTCTGCCGGCAATGGCGCGTAATCGAGCTGTTTGGCCATGTCTTCACCTTTGGTGAGCGCCCATTTCAAAAACTCAACCAGCTTCTTGCCTTTTGTTGAATCTTTCTGCTGCTCGTAGACTAGCAGCCATGTCGCGCCCGCGATGGGGTAGGAGTCCGCGCCCGGCGCATTCGTCATCGAAAAGCGAAAGTCGTCCGGGATTTGCGCTGTTGCTATGGCCGCGGTGACTGACTCGACCGACGGCTTCACAAAATTTCCCGCGGCGTTCTTAATCGAGGCATAAGGCATTTTGTTTTGGATCGCGTAGATCAACTCGACGTAACCGAGGGCGCCCGGCGTCTGCTTGATCTGCCCCGCCACCCCCTCATTGCCTTTGCCGCCAACTCCCGTGGGCCAGTTCACTGACGTATTGCTCCCGACCTTCTCTTTCCATTCCCGGCTGACCTTGCTCAGGTAGTCTGTGAAGATGAAAGTCGTGCCGCTTCCATCGGATCGGTGCACGACCACGATCTCCTGATCGGGAAGGTTCACTCCGGGATTGAGCGCAACGATTTTCGCATCATTCCATTTTTTGATTTGGCCGAGGAAAATCCCGGCAAGCGTGTCGCCGTCGAATTTGAGGGCCGGATTTCCTGGCAGATTGTAGGCGACGACGTCGGCGCCGGCGACGGTCGGAATGTGCAAGATCTTCCCAGGCGCCTTCGAAAGGTTGTCATCGCTCATCGGTCCATCCGAAGCGCCGAAATCGACCGTCTGCGCCAGAATTTGCTTCTGCCCGCCGCCGGAGCCGATTGATTGGTAATTAAAGCGCACCGAGGGATCGACCTTTGCGTACTCGTCGAACCACTTTGAATAGATTGGATATGGAAACGTCGCGCCCGCGCCATTGATCGTCAGTTGCGCCGAGGCTGTCGCGCCGAGTCCGAGCGCGAGCGTTCCCGCGAAAAGGTTTCTGCCGAATCGGTAGAGTTTCGTCATACCACGATCCTCCCCCACGAGCGTTTAGCCGGTCAAAAATTTTACTGTTACGTTTCTGTGACATGTAGCCAGGTGCCTGTGGTACGTCGTGAACTGACGTCGCATAGCGACGCGGCTACAGATGGACGGGCAAAATCACGCGAACTGTCGTGCCTTTCCCTGGTTCACTTTCCGCCTCCACGCGGCCGCGATGCAGTTGCGCGATGTGTTTGACGATTGCGAGGCCGAGACCGGTACCGGCGCTATCGGCGCTCCGCGACTTGTCCGCGCGATAAAACCGTTCGAAAATGCGCGGCAAATCCTCTTTGCTGATCCCGATACCATTGTCGCTGACGCTCAATACGATTTCGCCATCGCGCTGTTCAACCCTT
>DASQXY010000227.1:0-4429 GCA_035639455.1 Chthoniobacterales bacterium
TGAACGGAATGCCTGCAGACGTGATCGCCTGGATTTGGGCAACATGACTTGTGCCACCTTCGAGCTTCACGCCTTGCGCGCCAGCGTCGATAAATTTCCGTGCCGTGACCAGCGCCTCCTCCGGTCTGTCATAAGTGTGGATCGGCATGTCGGCTATAACTAACGCGCGGCTCACACCGCGCGCGACCGCGCGCGTGTGATGCAACATCTCCTCGAGCGTCACACGCGTCGTGTCTTCGTAGCCCAGCACGACCATGCCTAAGGAATCGCCGACCAACACGATATCTATCCCGCTTTCATCGAGCAGACGTGCGGTCGGGTAATCATAGGCGGTCAGCGCCGTGATTTTCTGACGACGCTGCTTCATGCTGCGGAACTTTGCCGCCCAATCGATCATCACCAGTTCTCCTTCAGTCGAACCACTTTAGCCGGCTCACGAAGCTGTGCGAGCAGCTCGCGCACGCTTCTCTCTTGAGCCGGCAGAACGAGCTCCGGCCGGATATCACTAAGCGGTTGCAGCACGAATTTCCGCAAATGCATCCGCGGATGCGGCAACTGCAGCCGCTCATTGTTGATCTTGTGATTACCGCAATAGAGCAGGTCGATGTCGATCGTGCGCGAGACGTTACGCGCATGAGCGCGCTTGCGGCCTAACGACTCTTCAATCGCAAACAACTGCTCAAGTAACTCGTTCGGCTCGCCATTGTACTCGAACTCAAGCACTGCGTTCAAAAACTTCTCCGCGCCAGCTTCGAGGCCAATTGGTTCGGTCTCATAAGCGGCCGAGGGGAGAATCGGCGGGCGAACGCGCGGAAGGCCAATGATCGCCTTCCGCGCCGCGCGCAGGTTGGCCAGCCGGTTACCCAGATTCGACCCAAGCGCGACGCCCGTTCTCATCTTTGTAGGCCGGGTCGCTGATCGCCGCAGGCGCGGGCAGCTAGCCCGCCTACAGAGTTACAGCCCCAGAACATTTTGCATCGAGTACAGGCCGGCCGGTTTGCCAATGATCCACTGCCCCGCGCGCAGCGCACCGCGCGCAAAAATTCCCCGGCTCGCAGTCCGGTGTATCAGCTCCAGCCGTTCGCCTTCTCCGGTGAAGACCACCGAATGCTCACCCGTGATTTCGCCCTCGCGAATTGACTCGATCGGCACGTCACGTTGCGAGCGGCGCGCTCGCTTCAAAATTTCAGCGAGCGTCTTCGCCGTCCCGCTCGGCGCGTCCTTCTTTGATTTGTGATGCGCCTCTACAATCGCGACATCGAAGCCGCACAGAATCTCGCCCGCTTGGCGCGCTAGCGCGAATAGCGCGTTCACACCGACGCTGAAGTTCGATGCAAAGACGATCGGCACCGACTGCGCCGTTTTCTCGATCAGCTCGCGTTGCGCCGGCGAATGCCCGGTCGTGCCGATTACGATCGGCTGCCGATATTTCGTCGCCGCGCGGCAAATCTCGTCGATTGCCTCCGCCTGACTGAAGTCGATCAACACATCGGAGTCTTTCATTGCCGGCGCAATTGCATCGCCAAGATCGCATTGTGCCACGATCTCGATATTCGGTTCGGTCTTGACAAGATCGATAATCGTTCGGCCCATCCGGCCCTTCGCGCCGACAAGCAAAACGCGAACGCATGATCTTTGCATCGCGGCAACCCTCAGCCTCCTCTTCGAAAGGGAGAGGCGGATGACAAAGTCGCCGGGGAGAGATTGCTCCTCATCTCGTGCGCTCGAATTCTTCGAGCGTTTTGCGCAACCGCGCCTGGTTAGTTGCGTTCATTTCACACAGTGGCAGGCGCACGTCGTCCGACATGACGCCCCGCCAGGCGAGCGCGGTCTTCACCGGCACCGGGTTCGGTTCAATGAACAAATCTTTGAATAGCGGCAGAAATTTTCGGTGCAGTTCCTCCGCCGACTTGAAATCGCCGGACTCGCACGCGCGCACGAATGTGCACATCTCGGCCGGAAACAAATTCGAAGCGACACTCACTACGCCCGCCGCACCTACCGACATGAACGGCAGTGTCAACGAATCGTCGCCGCTGAGAATTGTGAACTCGTCCGGCAATCGCCGCCGCAATTCACCAACACGTTCGACGCTGCCGCTCGCTTCTTTGATTGAGACGATGTTTCGGCAACTCTCCCTCAGCCTAACGACTATGTCGGGCAGAATGTCGACCGAGCACCGCCCCGGAATATTGTAGAGCATGATTGGTAGCGACGTAGATTCGGCGATCGCCTTGAAGTGGCGGAACAACCCTTCTTGACTCGGCTTGTTGTAGTACGGCGCGACCAACAACGCGCCGTCCGCGTCAGCTTTCTCGGCAAAGTTTGTCATTTCGACCGAGTCACGCGTCGAATTGGACCCTGTCCCGGCCAGAACGTGGCAACGCCCGTTCGCAGCCTTTACCGTCCGCGTGATTAGGTCCTGCTTCTCATCGTGAGTCAACGTCGGCGACTCACCGGTTGTACCGACGGCTACCACGCCGGTGATTCCGGCGGCGATCTGCGCTTCGAGCAGTCTTTCAAATGCCGCAACATCGACATCGCCATTGCGAAATGGCGTGACCAGCGCCGTAAACGTGCCGCGAAACATTCCAATTCGTGGCGCAACTTTCCAAGTTGCGCAATCGTCAGACTCGCAAGTTAGAAACTTACGCCACAGCTAGAGTTCAATCGTGCCTTCGAATACGAACTCGGCCGGGCCGGTCAGCGTCACATTGCGGAACTGGTCGCCAGCTCTCTCGAAGCTCACAGTTAATTCGCTACCGCCTCGAACCAGCACCTCAATCGGGGTGTGCGCGTTCTCCAGGGCAGAAAACACTAATGCGCTTGCGACCACGCCGGTGCCGCACGCGAGGGTTTCGTCTTCGACGCCACGCTCATACGTGCGAATCGCGATGCGGTTCGCCCCATGCTTTTCAAGGAAATTCACATTCGCGCCTTTCGGTGAAAACATTTTGTGGCGGCGAATAGTTCGGCCTTGCGCAGCGACGTCGACCATGTCGACACGCGCGACAGGGAGAACAACATGGGGCACACCCGTGTTGATGTGATGCACAACTGCATCCTCGCCATCGACCTCCAGCCGCACATTCATCCGCAGATCAGTCGGCTCACCCATGCTCAGCGTAACGACGTCGCCAACCACGCGCGCGCCGATCACGCCAGCCGGCGTTTCGAAGGACACCTGATCACGGGCTTCGGCGACTCTTTTCGCAAACCGCGCGAAGCAGCGCGCGCCGTTGCCGCACATTTCGGCCTCGCCGCCATCGGCGTTGTAGTAACGCATCCGGAAATCGGCGCCGTCCTGCGCTCGTTCAAGCAGCAGAACTCCGTCGGCACCGACGCCGCGATGGCGATCGCAGATCCGCGCAATCTGCTCCCGCCGCAATTCCACATCGCCCGCGCGATTGTCGATCATGACGAAGTCGTTGCCGGCGCCATTCATTTTGGTGAAGCGCAATTGCATATCTCGATCTTACGAGCGCCGGACTCAGTCGCAAACTTTAGCGGTGATCTACCTGTCCGGCAGCAGGGCCGAGAGCCGATGATCTCTCATTTATTTCGTCCGACCGCAAAAGCGTTGCGGCCGTTACAGCAGCGCTTTGCCCCTGGCACATTCAGCGCTTTAATAACGCGCCGTGAAACGATATCTGCTGATCGTACTGTGGGCACTGAGCGCGACAGCTGCATTCGCCGAAGATTACAACGCGCTCATCCTCGAGCAGGTGCGCAAAATGCCAGCGGGTGGGCGTTATTCGGTCTCACATTTCGCCACGATCAAATTGCAGTCGGCAGCGCATTTTCAATCCGGAAAGTTTTTCGTGATTCCGACAGCACCGTTTCCCAGCTTCTGCTCGGGCGCGACTTACCTGGTATTCATCAAAACACTCGAGGCGCTGCGCGACCGTGGTCAGCTGCAGCTCGATTTCGCCACGCTCAACCAGCTGATCATTCGCGATCAGCGCGATGGCGAAGGGATTTGGGGCCGCTGGAACGCGAATGGTCCCGGTACCGCGCGGCTGTTTCATGAGCTCGATCTTGGCCGCAACTTCACTGACTTTAATCAAGCGCAGCCGGGCGATTTTATGAAGATCTTCTGGAATAACAACGTGGGCCGGCGCGAGCACGGACACTCAGTAATCTTTCTCGGCTTAACGAATCGATCCGACAGCCAATACGTTCGCTTCTGGTCGAGCAACGTCCCGCTGGGCTATGGCGAAAAGGAAGTGCCGCGCAGGAAAATCGCGTTTGCAATTTTTTCACGTCTGCAGACGCCAGCGAATCTCGCGCGCATCCACAGCGCGCCTGAGACTGACACCTATCTGGCGTCGCTCGTGCTGAAGAGCTCGAGCTTCGCCGAAGCGCTGCACATGTGCGGGATTTGAGCGGGCGTTGAACTGTTGAATAGTTGAAGCGTAAAGCCTTAAGA
>DASQXY010000228.1:0-6528 GCA_035639455.1 Chthoniobacterales bacterium
CGAGATATTTTCGGCAATGCTCCGGGTCCCAGAGTTTGAAATCGGGCATATAGATGTCGATCAGGCCGTCCATCCAACGGATGCTTTCCAGGCTGTCGTAAGCCGAGGTGTTATAGACGAGTGGCAAACGAAGGCCGCGCTCTACCGCGATCACGAGCGCCTCGAGAATTTGTGGCACCACGTGCTCGGGGGTGACGAAGTTGATGTTATGGCAGCCGATCTCCTGCAGATCGAGCATGATGCGGGCAAGCTCTGAGGCGGTGACCTCCGCGCCTTCACCGAACTGACTCGTGGCGAAGTTTTGGCAAAACACGCAGCGCAGGTTGCACCAGCCGAAGAAGATCGTGCCCGAGCCGTTCCAGCCGCGCAGGCAATCTTCCTCGCCGAAATGCGGAAAGGCGCTGGCTACGCGGGCGAGTCGGCCGCTTTTGCAGACACCGATCTTGTTGTTGTAACGGTCGATTTCGCAATCCCGCGGACAGACGCGACATGAGCGGAGTGCTTCGACGGCTTCGTTTGCGCGCTGCTGAAGCACGCCTCGCTCAAATGCGCGCACGCAAGCCGGGACAAAGCGGTCGCGCGCCAGAACAAATCGCCCGCCGCCACCTAGCGCAAAGGGCAATGTTGCGCCATCCCTACTCCCGTTGAAAACGCGCATCGTGTTCAATGTATGCGACATCGATTGGGCTGCTACTTTGGTCTCCTACCGGGTTGACGCGGCTGCGCCACAGCTCTCTACTATCTCGCTCCCCCAGACTTGCAGTGACGGCGGTTAACGACAAGGTATATTGTGGCTGCGAAATGGCGGTTAAGACCGAGAGCACGCTGAACGAACAACAGCGCGCCCACTGGCTCAAAGCAGTCGCGGCTATTGAACTGCGCAACTTCGGTTACGCCATTTCCTTGCTGCAAGGCATCCTGAGAGAAGAACCGGAGTTTCTGACCGGCCGGATGTTGTTACGCCGCGCCGAGGTGGCGAAAAGTAAAGCCGCCAAAAAGAGCATGTTTAATATCTCGACGGCGCCCATCGCGGTGATGAAAGCGCAGCGCGAGGTCAGGAAAGATCCGAAACGCGCCGTGGAGATGATCGAGAAGGTGCTCGAGGAAGAGCCGTATCATCGGCAGGCAAATCTTTTATTGAAGGAGGCGGCCATCAGCGCGGGCTGGCCAGAGATTGGGATCTTCGCAATGCGCACGTTGCTGGAGGAGGACCCGCGCGACATCAGAGTACTGCACGAGCTAGGGCGCTTGTATCACGCGCTCGGCCAGAGCGAAGAAGAGGTCGAGGTGTACAATCGAATCACCGAAATCGATCCGCTCGATTCGGAAGCGGTGCGGCTAGCCAAGGACGCATCGGCTCGCGCCTCGATGGCGAGCGGCGGCTGGACGCAAGCGGCGACTTACCGCGATCTGATCAAAGACAAGGAATTGGCCGTTTCGCTCGAGCAGCAGAGCCGAATGAAGTTGAGCGAGGAATCGCTCGAGGAGCAAATTGCCGAGACTCACGCCGCGCATCAAGCGCAGCCGGAAAATGTCGATCTGGCGCGGCGACTCGGCATATTGAACGAGCAAAAGAAGGATCTCGATTCAGCGATTGGCTGGTTTCAGTACGCAGCCGACCTGACCAAAGGCAGCGACGCGGGCCTGGTGCGCAAAGTTGCCGATCTTAAAATCAAGAAGCTCGATCGCCGGATTACTGAGCACGAGGAGTTGCTCGCGGCATCGGGCGGCGAGGAGCATCTGTATGCAAAGAGGTCAGAGGAGTTGCGCAATATAAAGCAGCAGCGCGCCGAGCTTCTTATCGGCGAAGCGCGCAAGCGCGTGGAGCGCAACCCGACCGATCTACAACTTCGCTTTGAGTTAGGTGAGCACCTCGTGAATGCCGGTCGATACCGTGAAGCAGTTCCCGAGTTGCAGCGCGCACGGCAAAATCCGAATGCGCGATTGAGAGCAATGAACTTGCTCGGCCGCTCCTATGCCGAGCTGGGTATGCTCGATCTCGCAGCGCGCCAACTGGCAGATGCGGCGAAGGAAAGCTTGGCCATGGATGCGATGAAAAAGGAAATCGTTTACAATCTGGGTCTGGTCTACGAGCGGATGGGCGAGCGCGAAAAATCACTCGAATGTATGAAGCAGATCTACGAGTCGGACTACGGCTATAAGGACGTGGCCACGCGCGTGGAAGGGTCATACGAGCAGAAAATTTCCTGACGCAATCGCGCCCGGCGCAGAGGTCGATCGCGATCTCTGGCTGCGATGTTAACAATGGCGGCGAAGCCGCTCAGCTTTTAGCATCGCCTTCGGAGAAGCCGATCCACCATGCGAAAGACGAAGATCATTTGCACGCTCGGCCCGGCGAGCGCGCATCCCGAGGTGTTGCACCGCCTAGTCGAGTATGGCGCGGACGCATTTCGGTTGAACATGAGTCACGCCGCGCACGATTGGGTGCGTGAGATCGTGCCGCGCATCCGCACCGTGGCGTGCAACCTCGGTCGGACGATCGCTCTTTTACTCGACACACAAGGTCCTGCCATTCGGACGGGCGACGTGAAAGCCAATCTCGAATTGAAGCCCGGAGACATTCTCGAATTCACCACCCGCGGCGCGAAACCGAAGGAACGCTACTCAGTCGAGGTGAACTACAATGATTTGGCGAAAGATGTCGCGCCGGGCCACACGGTGCTGGTTGACAACGGCATCATCAAGCTGCTCGTGATCGAGACGAAAACGAACCGTGTGCGCTGCAGAGTTCTCACGCCTGCGACGCTCGGCTCGCGGCGCCATATCAACTTACCGGGTGTTTACGTCAACCTGCCGCCGCTCACGAGGAAAGACATTGCCGATGTTGCACTTGGCGCTGAACTCGGCGTCGACTATGTGGCGCTGAGTTTCGTTCGGGAAAAGAGTGATATTAAGCAACTCCGGAAGCTTCTCGCAAAAAAGAAGAGCAACGCGCTCATCGTCGCCAAGATTGAAGATCAACTCGCCGTGCGTGCGCTCGACCAGATGATCGAAAGCGCGGACGCGATCATGGTCGCTCGCGGCGATCTCGGCATTGAATGTCCGATGGAAGAGCTACCGGTTATCCAGCGCCGGATCGTCAAGGATTGCATCCGCTTGGGCAAACCGGTGATTGTCGCGACGCAGCTCCTCGAATCAATGATCACGAACCCGTCGCCGACGCGCGCGGAGATCACTGACGTGGCAAATGCAGTATTCGAGCAAGCCGACGCCTTGATGTTGAGCGGTGAAACGAGCATTGGCCATTATCCCGCCGACTGCGTCGAAGTATTAGATCGCGTTGCGCGGCGAATCGAGCGCAGCGGCGGGGCTGGCTACGCGCAATCCGCCGTGCTGGAAGATTTGCGGCAAAAAATGGTCGCCTCGGCCGTTGTGCTCGCGAATTCTCTGCCTCGCGCGAAGATCATTGTCTTCACCCGTCACGGGACGATGGCGCGCAACGTCTCGAATCTGCGTCCGGAACGCGCGCCAACCTTCGCGTTCACGCCGAGTGACGAAGTGCAGCGGCAACTAGCGCTCTTATGGGGAGTTTCGCCGGTAGTGCTTCAATTCGCGGACGACCCGAATGCGACGATCGAGGCAGCGGAGACGTACTTGCGCGACAACAAACTCACCGCCGCTGGCGATCAGTTGGTTATCATCAGTGATGTGCCGGCCGGTGCGTCATTTGCTGACGCGGTTCAATTGCGCACCGCCAAGCAATTTTAACCGCGACGCGATGAGCCGTTGAGCCGAGGCTCGCAGGGCCGTGGCCTCAGTTGGGCGCTATGCTTCCACCGGCAGCTCGACGTCGACCGGCTTTTCTTTCTTGCTCAGTGCGCGACGCAGCTTCGATAGCGCGATATTTTGCAACTGACGAATGCGCTCGCGTGTGACGCCGAACTTTTTGCCCACTTCCTCCAGGGTCTTCGGCTTGCCGCCGTCGAGCCCGAACCGCTGGAAGATGATTTTCTTCTCCCGATCATCGAGCACGTCGAGCAAGCCGCCGACCTCGTTGCGGAGATTTTTGTCGCGCAGCAATTCGAACGGCGTCTGCGCCTCTTCATCGCCGACAATCTCGCCAAACTCCGTCGAGTCGTCGTCGCTGATTGGCGCGTCCAGCGACGCTGGGCGGATCGACACGGTTTTCAACTGCGAAACTTTCCCCGCAGCAATACCGATCTCTTCGCCGAGCTCATCGTCAGTCGGTTCGCGCCCGAGTTCTTCGCTCATCTGCAAGGAGACGCGGCGCATTTTGGAAATCTTGTCCACGAGATGGACCGGGAGACGAATCGTCTTCGACTGGTTAGCGAGCGCGCGTTTGATCGACTGTTTGATCCACCATGCAGCGTAGGTACTCAGTTTGCCGCCTTTCGCTGGATCGAAGCGCTCGACGGCTTTCATCAGACCAATGTTGCCCTCGGAGATTAAATCGAGTAGCGGCAGCCCGAGGTTCGCGTAATCGTGCGCGATCTTGACGACCAAGCGCAGATTGGAGCGGATCATGAGCGCGCGCGCCTCGCGATCGCCTTTCTTGATCTTGGCGGCGAGCTCGATTTCCTGTTGCGGCGTCAAGAGCGGGATTTGCCCGATCTCGCGCAAGTAAATCTTAATTCCAGTATCGCTATCTTCAGCGGCCATAAAGCCTTTCATGCACTGCGGTGGGGGATTTGGATTGACGAGCCGCGGCAGCCGGGGGGTGTCAGGGCCTCGTGAACCAAACTAGTTAGCATTCGACCCAGTAGTTAACAAGGTTAAATATTTCGCATCTCAGACACTGGGCGGATGTTGCTCGTTCAATCTTTTTGACCAGCGTTTCGTCATGTCCAGATAAGCGCGATTCTGAGCGGCTGCTACGGCGATTTCCGATAGCTACATACGTCGATTCCTGACGACTCATCCGCAGTCTCGCGTGCGATAACCAGTCGCAAGCCTATGAAGGCCAAGCGTGTGCTCATCACAGGCGGTGCAGGTTTCGTCGGATCGCATCTTGCCGATGAATTGCTGGAGCACGGCTACCAAGTTCGAGTACTCGATAACTTGGCCCCGCAAGTCCATGGTACGCCGGCCAGGCGCCCGGCTTATCTGGTGCGCGAGGTCGAGTTGATACGCGGCGATGTGCGTGATGAAGACGCGGTCACGCGCGCGGTGAAAGACGTCGATGCAGTCTTTCACTTCGCTGCCGCGGTTGGCGTCGGCCAGAGCATGTACGAAGTCGCCAATTACACGAGTGTTAACGGGCAGGGCACAGCGATTTTACTTGAGGCGCTGGCGCAACAGCCGGTCGAGCGCTTGGTGGTCGCCTCGAGCATGAGCATCTACGGCGAAGGGTTGTATCGCACGCGCGATGGAAAGTTGGTCGAAAGCCGCGAACGCACACTCGAGCAGCTCAAAGCGCACGATTGGGAACTCCGCGACGACGACAGCGAGCCGCTTGTTCCAGTGGCCACACCGGAATCGAAGTTTCCGGCGTTGCCTTCAGTTTACGCAATCTCGAAGTATCACCAGGAGCGGCTATGTATGACCATTGGTCGCGCCTACGGCATCGCGACCGTCGCGCTGCGGCTGTTCAACATCTTTGGCACGCGTCAGGCACTTTCAAACCCATACACTGGCGTGCTCGCGATCTTTGCATCGCGATTCTTGAACAACAAGCCGCCTTTGGTGAATGAGGACGGCGAACAGCGGCGCGATTTCGTTCATGTGCACGATGTCGTCCAGGCGTGCTGCCTCGCGCTCGAGCTGCCGCAAGCGGTTGGGGAAGTTCTGAATATCGGCAGCGGATGCAATTACTCCATCCTAGAAATCGCCGAAGCAATGGCACGGGTGCTCGGCAAAGAAGAAATCGAGCCCCAGGTCGTTGGTAAATGTCGCGTTGGGGATATTCGCAATTGTTTCGCCGACATCTCCCGGGCGCGCGGAATCCTGGGCTATCGCCCGCGGGTCACACTTGAAGAGGGTCTCGTCGAACTCGCGGGCTGGCTCGACGGACAAAGCGCGATCGATCGCGTGAGCGACGCCGCCCGCGAACTGAGCTTGCATGGTTTGGCGGTATGAGAAACGGTCTGCGACCGCTGCTCGGAATTCTGGAGTGGCTTCGTCCCGGCGAAGAGGAACGCGTCGAACGGCTACTTGTCGATCTTAGAACGATTGGTGTGACCGAGCTGCGCAGCGGAATCTCGTGGGCCGACTGGCATACCGAAGGTGGAGAGAGATGGTATGCCTGGCTGCTCCCTCGTTTAGCGCGTGAAGTCAATGTGCTGCCGTGCTTCCACTACACACCGCCGTGTCTCGGCATCGCGCCGAGTCAGTGCTCGCCGCCGCGCGACCCGAAGCAGTACGCCGATTTTCTCGACGTTTTCATTACGCGCTTTGGCCAATTCTTTGAATGGGTCGAGCTCTGGAATAAACCGCGGAACCCGCTGGAATGGAATACGACACTCGACCCGCACTGGTTGATTTTCTGCCAGATGGTCGGCGGCGCGGCGCATTGGGCACGCCAGCGCGGCAAGAAAACGGTGCTGGGTG
>DASQXY010000229.1:0-2421 GCA_035639455.1 Chthoniobacterales bacterium
CCGTGAGATCCCCACCTTCGGTTCGTAAGGACTGCCAGTGGAGATCAGCTTACGCATGCTAACGCCGAATGACCTCAAGGTCCTGCAACCAGCTGGTATGCAAACGGCTACCAAATCTTCTACTTTCCACTTCCAATTTCTTCGATGAGCATTTGCGAACAGTTGCCGCGCATCGGGTCGCTGCTTATGGTACGCGGCGCGCTGTTACGCGCGCTATTGATCGATGCAGAAGATTGGATTTGCCGAAGCGCTCGAGTCAATCCTGGCGAGCGATCCACGTTATCAGCGCGATGCTTACGTTTTTTTGCGCGACGCGCTCGATTTCACGACCAAGCAGCAAAAGAAAATCAAGGGCGCGACGGTGCGACACGTCGCCGGACCGGAGTTGCTCGAGGGTGTTCGGCAGTACGCGCTCAGGGAATTTGGGCCGATGGTGATGACGGTGTTCGAGTCGTGGGGAATCCGCTGCTGCGAAGACATCGGCAACATGGTTTTCAATCTGATCGCCGCCGGCATTTTCGGGAAAACGGACGAGGATTCGATCGAAGACTTCAAAAACGTGTTCCAGTTCGAGGACGTATTCGTGAAGCCGTTCCGACCGGCGAAATCGGAGATCAAGGCGCAACCGCGTCCAGCATTGCCTGCACCGAGTCGCGCGAAGGAGTGATGGCGACCGAGGGTGGCTACTGGCGGCGTGATCACGCGGCACGGATGACGAATGAGAAAACCAGCACGAATGACGGAAAACCGGTGCTACGCTGAGCATGCGTCGTTCGGATCTCGCATTCGTCGCGTTTGTCGTGGCTGGCATGTTTAACACTGCCAATTTGCGCAGTGCCGTGACTGACGAATCCTTGCTAGTCAGCTTTCCGCCGAGCACGGCCCAGAAATGGGTGCTGCCGGACGGCCTCACCGTTATCGTGCAGGAAGATCGCAGCGCACCGGTGGCGAGCGTACAGGCCTGGTGCGCGACGGGCAGCGTCAATGAAGATGAGTATCTCGGCGCCGGTCTTTCGCACATTCTCGAGCACATGCTCTTCAAGGGTACCAAGACAAGATCGACCAACGTGATCGCGCAGGCGATCCAAAACGCTGGTGGTTACATCAACGCTTACACCTCGTTCGATCGCACGGTGTTTTGGATTGACGTGCCGAAAACCGGCGTCTCGACCGCAATCGACGTTTTGTCGGACGCGATGATGAATTCGACCCTGCCGCCGTCCGAATATGCAAAGGAACAGGAGGTGATTCGCCGCGAGTTCGCGATGAACCGCGACGATCCCGATCGCATGGCTGGCCAACTCCTGTTCGCCACCGCCTACCAGAGGCATCCATATCACCTGCCAGTGATCGGCGAGATAGAGATTTACAACCAGCTCACTCAGGAGCAGGTGATGCACTATTACAAAACGCGCTACGTGCCGAACAACCTAACGTTCGTCGTGGTCGGCGATGTGGACGCAGAGAAAGTGCACGACCAACTCGCCAAGTTCTTCGAAGCGTATCCCGAGAAATCATTGAAGCCCGGCTTCATTCCGCCGGAGCCGCCGCAGCTCGGCCGGCGGGAAGTGCACAACGAATTTGCCACCGAGCTGACGCGTCTCTCGCTTGCCTGGCATATCCCTGAGATCACGCATCCCGACGTACCGGCGATTGATCTTCTCTCGGGAATCCTCGGCGACGGGCGCAGCTCGCGTCTCTACCGAAAAGTCCGTGAGGAAGCTGGGCTCGCCTACGCTGTATCGGCGTTTTCCTATACTCCGGGCGACCCCGGTCTTTTCGGCATCGATGCGACTGTCGATCCAAAAAAACGCGACGCGGCTGAGCGGCTGATTCTGCAACTTGTCAATGAAGTGAAAGACGGCGGCGTCACGGCTGAGGAATTGACCAAGGCGAAAAAGAGTTCGCTGAGTCATCATCTGCACGCACTCACAACGATGCGCGGTCAGGCGTCCGACCTCGGTTCGAATTGGCTGCTAACGCGCAACTTGAACTTCAGTCGCGACTATCTCGCCGCCGTTCAAAAAGTGACCCTCGACGACATTCGTCGGGTGGCTGCGGCTTATCTGATCGAGCAAAACCTCACGGTGGTTTCGTTGAACCCGAAGGGATCGCTTGCTGGCAAGGCGGAGGCCATAAAACCGGCCGCCGCGACGGACATCCAAAAGTTTGAACTCGCGAATGGATTGCGCATTCTCGTGCGCGAGGACCCGCGCCTGCCGCTCGTCGCGATGAGCGCGGTTTTCCGCGGCGGGCTCTTGGCGGAAAGCCGGCAAAACAACGGCATCACGCGACTGATGGCGAAGACGCTGTTGAAAGGAACAAAGACGCGCACAGCCGAGCAGATTGCCGACGAAATCGAAGCAGTGGGCGGCTCAATCTCAAGTGACGCTGGCAACAACAGCTTCACCGTGTCCGTCG
>DASQXY010000230.1:0-4305 GCA_035639455.1 Chthoniobacterales bacterium
CACCGTCGAAAGCCGACAGTTCATTGATCGGTTCCTCAATACCGAGACATTTCGAGTCGTTGGTGAAGTGCAGAGCATTGAGGAAATGGCGAGTGTGATTCGCAAAGGGCACGCCTATGCCGGCCTGCAAATTCCACCGAAATTCACGATGCAGATCCGCAACGGTCAGCCGGCGCAGGTGCAATTGCTCGTCGACGGCTCAAACTCGACGACTGCGCTGCAAGCTTTAAACACCGCGCTTGGCGTAACGTTGACGCAATCCGTCCAACAGCTCCTGCGCGAGACCGGGCGGCGCAACGTGCCGATAGATATTCGACCCCAGATGCTTTACAACCCGACGATGCGCAGCCCGAACTTCTACATCCCGGGCGTGATCGGCATCGTGTTGCAAATCGGAACGCTGTTTGCTACGGCGATGGCGATCGTGCGTGAGCGCGAAAAAGGCACGCTCGAGACGCTGCTGGTCAGTCCGCTCAGCCGCTGGGGTTTGATGCTTGGGAAACTGGTGCCGTATCTCTGCATCGGAATGACAATGGCGGTAATTCTATTTCTTATCATGCGCTGGCTGTTTCACGTGCCCATAAATGGCAGCGTGACGGCGATGATGTTCGCCACGCTTGTTTACGTCTTTGCGTTACTGAGTCTGGGGCTGCTCGTCGCCAGCAAGGCTGAGAACCAAATGCAGGCGCTGCAAATCTCGATGACGTTCATGTTGCCGAGCGTCTTCTTCTCGGGATTCGTGTTCCCGCGGGAAACGATGCCATGGATTTTCTATGCCATGGGCACGCTCCTACCGGCCACCTATTTCATCTCCCTCATGCGTGCCATCATTCTGCGCGGCGCGCATTTTTTCGAATACTGGCCGCACCTTGTGATTCTGATCGTCATGTCAATCTTGCTTTTTGTGCTTTGTGCGCTGCGCTTCCGCAAAAAGATCGCCTAGCGAGCGCGCGCAGCTCGGTCCAGAGAGTCCTCCTCGAGAACCATCGGCGGAACATAGGCCGACGGGCCTGTGTGCCCAGCGGCATCCGATTGCCATTCGTATTTTGCGAATACTCAGCGCCGTCGCCGCGATAATTGCGTTAGTGTGGTGGTTCGGTATGCGAATTCCGGGAACAAACGTCGCACGTGCGGCCGCATTGTCGGCCGATGAGGTTCACCTGCGCGATGAACTGCGAGCTGATGTGCAGAAGCTCGCGGGCGAGATTGGCGAACGAAACATGATGCGTTACCCGCAATTGCTCGCGACGGCAGACTTTATCGAGAGCTCGTTCGCACACGCTGGTTTTCAGCCGCACCGCGACAGTTACGAGCTGCACGGGCGCACTTGTCACAACATCGAAGCGGAGATTCGTGGCACTTCATCGGAGATCGTGCTCATCGGCGCGCATTATGATTCCGTTTTTGCCTGTCCCGGCGCGAACGATAACGGCAGCGGAGTGTCAGCATTGCTCGCGCTTGCGCGGCGTTTCGCTGCAAAGACGACATCGCCGACGTTGCGCTTCGTAGCTTTCGTGAACGAAGAGCCGTTTTACTTCCAAACGCCGCAAATGGGCAGTTATGTCTACGCCAGCCGATGCAAGGCGCACGGCGACAAAATCACAGCGATGATCAGTCTCGAAACAATCGGTTACTTTTCCGATGCACCAGGGTCGCAGACGTATCCCGCGCCCGGACTCGGCCTGTTTTACCCGAAGGTGGGCAACTTCATCGGCTTTGTCGCCAACACGCACTCGCGGGCACTGCTGCGTCGCGCGATGTCGATCTTTCGTGCGCAGAAAAAAATCCCGAGTGAAGGCGCGGCGCTGCCGGCGTTCATTCCCGGGGTGGCATGGTCAGATCAATGGTCATTTTGGCAGCACGGCTATCCAGCCCTGATGATCACGGACACGGCACCATTCCGCTATCCGCATTACCACCTGTCGAGCGACACGCCCGACAAACTCGACTACGACCGGTTCACGCTGGTCGTTAGTGCGATGCAAGCGGTCATTGCCGATCTTGCGCATGCGGCACGATGACAATGGATGGGGGAGCGCACGCTGGCACCCTGCGCTGCCGGCAGCGCGCGCTGCATCAGCGTGATGTCTGCCGCGGCAACAGCCAATCGAGCGCGTTGTACAGATCTGCCAATCCCGCGCCTTCGATTGGAGTGTTGTGTCCTGCGCCGCGCAACGTGATGACACGCTTCTCGCCTGTGTACGCGTCCACGACCAGCCGGTGATAACGTGGCGCGACGACCTCATCTCTTTCGGCCAGCAGGAAAATCGCGGGCGCGCGAGTTGCCTTGGCGTTTGCGACGCTGTCCAGCTCGGGTGGGATTTGCATTGCGATCGGCCCGGCGAGCAACCACAGATTCCACCAGCCGAACCCGCGCAGGATCATTTGCCGCAACGCCGGCGGATTGTGCAAAATCAATCCAGCGACCTGGCGATGCGTGGCAACGTCAAGCGCCGCGGCCGTACCGAGGCTTGTCCCAAAAAGGACAACGGGGCGCCCGTTCGCCTCATTCCATAACTGATCGAACGCAGCAAGTGCGGCGGGCCCAATGGACGTCAGTCGCGCCGGACCCGTGCTGCCGCCGAAGCCTGGGTAGTTTACACCCCAAATTTCAACCGCGCGCTCATTCCACATTTCAGCTTCCGTTGCGGTCCAATGCTCCGCGCGGTCGGCATTGCCGTAAAACCGCAGCACATAAACTTCGGTATGCCCGCTCCTTTGCGCGAGCTGCGACTTTGCTGTCCAGATTTCCAGCTCGCCGTCCCGAAACGGAATTGTCCGCCGCGTCGCTCTGCCGGCGTCAACCGGCACTTTCGACGGAAACAAGATGAAGTGATCAGGCAGCCCGCCGAACAGCATCAGGACAAAATACACAGCGACGAGCACGACCGCGAGGCGGCGTCCGCGCATCAATGCTCAGGCCGACTGGTTATTCGTCCTTGAGCAGCGCGCGAATCTGTTCGCGCAGCTCGGGCGAATTCTCGTGGCCGTGCGCGGAAACGGCATGCTGCACGGCCGCCTCGAGCACTTCGTCTTCGCTCCCTGAGATGCGCAGCGAACAATTGTTCTCGCTCGGGTATTCGCGGCAGTCGATGAATTTCCGGCTCGCCATGATCAGCTCTTCTTCAGCTCGGCGAGATCTTTCAAGACTTCCTCGCTGTGCTCAGCCGGTTTCACGCCGGTGTATACCTTCGCGATCTTTCCTTCGGGATTAATCAGGAACGTGTTCCGCGCCGCGATGGTTGTCCCTTGGTACTGCATGGTCGATCCATACTCGGTCGAAATCTTCGCGTCGGGGTCAGCCAGCAATTTGAAGGCGAGCCCCTCTTTCGCGCAGAAGTCCTTGTGCGATTGCGCGCTGTCGACACTCACCCCGAGAATCACCACGCCGGCCTGCTCGTACTTTGCTAGGTCGCGCTGGAAGTTCCTTGCTTCGAGCGTGCACCCGCTTGTGAAATCCTTCGGGTAAAAATACAGCACGACCCATTTACCCCGATAATCTTTCAGACCCACTTGCGATCCATCGCTGGTCGTCAGGCTAAAATCCGGCGCCGGCTTTCCAACCTCAGGTTGTTTTTGCGTTTCGGCTGCTTGCATGAGTGCGATGCTAAGCAAGCCGGCTATCACTGGTAAAATGGTTTTGTTCATGTTTGAGCCTCCCATGGGTGTAAAGCTTAGTCGTAAGCGCCGGAAGTAAAAGTGTGAAGGTGAAGCACATTTGGACGATCGGGCATTCGACCCGCACGATTGACGTATTCGTGCGATTGCTGGAGGAGAACGGGATTAAGCTTGTCGCCGATGTGCGGATGTTTCCCGGGTCGAAGCGCTACCCGCAGTTCAACAAAGAAACTTTGGCCGATTCGTTAGGCAAAGCCGGAATTCAGTATGAGCATTTTCGCGAGCTCGGGGGACGCCGCGCAGCACGGCCGAATTCGCGAAATACGGCATGGCGCAACGCTTCGTTCCGCGGTTATGCCGATTACATGGAAGCAGAGGAGTTTCGCCGAGGCATTGAACGTTTGCTCGAGCTGGCGAGCGACGCCGGAGGGACGACCATCATGTGCGCCGAAGCCGTCTGGTGGCGCTGTCATCGCGCCCTCATTTCCGATTTTCTCAAAGCCCGCGGCTTGGAGCTCATTCACATTACCGGCAGCAACAAAACTGAGCTGCACCCGTTCACTTCTGCAGCGCGCATTATGGATGGAGAGTTATGTTACACCGACGATTCACTTCTGTAATGGCCGGCGATCGCGCTGACGTCTTCACCGAAATTACCGCTCGCAGCAGCTTTACAACCTTATCACC
>DASQXY010000231.1:0-4284 GCA_035639455.1 Chthoniobacterales bacterium
AACGAACTCGGTGGCGTCCAAGACAGCGAAGTCCCAGGCGGGAGTGGGAATGAAGCCTACACCGAAGCCATTGAGGTACTCGATGAGGACATGCCCATATACATCCACGACAACACCGATGATGAGATCACTCATCATCAGTTCCTCAACGCCTACCTGGTGTCCAAGGGAGCGGCTCCCGCACGTCTCAACCGGTTTAAGACTCTGATGGGCAGTACTGCAACGGGAGTCAATCGACAGAAGATCGGGAAACGGCTTACAAATTTGACCCAGTTGACGCTGGACACCAGCTGGTGGACGCGTTATCGCGATGACAGTCATAATCCCGACCTCAATCCAAACCACGTTTTTCCGCAGGCAGTCCCGACTTTGGCCGTAAACCAGCATACGGCAATTCCCAGGACCGACAGTGACTTGAACCATCCTAAGTTCGTACAAGCAATGGCGAACACGGCTGCATTCCACTTCCCGACGATCGAACAAGGTGGCAACAGCCTCTATCCGTCGCTGGCGCAGAGAGCCACAAGTGTCGAGGTCTTGCGGATCCTGATCAGCATCGGACCCACGGAAACGATGCACTTCCAAACTTGGTCCGACAAGGCAGGTGACGCGCCGCCGCTGACTGCCGTCGATCCCGTCACAGGTGTGTCGGTCACATTCCCGGACCTGGAGGTGGACAAGGAGCTTTTCAACAAGAGCCTGATCATGCCCGAGCCATGTCCATTCCTAGATCCAAGTCTTCCGATCGTTTCGATCATTCGACCAACGAAGACCCAAGGCGTTGCCATGCGTGCACTCAAGTTCCTAACGGATATGGGGCTGTTCATCGGTCAAACTCCAGAGTTCTTTGCCTATATGACAAAGCTGGCACAGGATGCCGATGCGGCCCAACGGGGAGTTTAAACCATGACTGAGGGCAAATAGCCCAGATCAGCAAAGGATGGCAAAATCCGCAGGGCTCAGCACCCTGCGGATTTGTTGTACGGAATTCATCACTAGCTTGCTGATTGCTCCGGGTCAGATTCGGTCCGATTCTGATCGCCACATGCACAAATCAAACTCGATTATTATGCGCGCGCCGAAGATGTCGATCTTTGAGACGGCAGCCGATTTGGAGCTGTGGCCGAGGATTTTGCCGCACTACCGCTATATTCGTTTTCTCGAGCGCGGGCACGAGCGCAACGTCGTCGTAATGGCGGCGAGCCGCTCGGGCATTCCAATCTCCTGGACGTCCGAGCAGGTCATCGACCGCGGAAACGTGCAGGTTCGTTTCCACCACCTCAAGTCCTTGACCAAGGGTATGCGCGTGGTCTGGACGTTCGACGAAAAGCCAGAGGGGGTGCTCGTCACAATCGCACACGATTTAACTTTTCGGGTGAAGATCCTCGCGCCGTTGGCCGACAAAATCATCGGTGACTTTTTCATTCATAGTGTTGCCAGCAAAACGCTGCGTTGTATGAAGGCATACGTGGAGGCGAGAACGAACAGGGTAGTCGCATGAGCCGGCGGCGCGCGGTTATCACCGGCCTCGGGCCGATTACCTGCATCGGGTGCGGCAAAGACGAGTTTTGGGCCGGCATTTTACGCGAGCGGACTGGCATTACGCGTATCTCGACGTTCGATGCGCAGCCGTTCCAAGTGCATTGCGCCGGCGAACTCCCAAATTGGAACCCAGAGGAGTTTTTTCCACCACAGCGCTTGAAGCGACTCGACCGCTACGCGCAATTTGCGGTCGCATCGGCGAAGCTCGCGCTCGACGACGCCGGCTTAGAGTACGGGCGCGAATACCCGCAAACGCGCGTCGGCGTGAGTTTCGGCACCGCGCTCGGCGGCGTCTGCAAAGCCGAGGATCAGCACGTGCGCTACTTGAAGAAAGGCGCACGCGCCGTGAACCCGATGCTGGCCATTCAGGTCTTCGGCGGCTCGGCGCATTCGAATATTGCGATTGAATTCGGCTTCCGCGGCGTCGGCACCACGAACTCGAATAGCTGCGCCAGTGGCACGGTCTCAGTGGGCGAAGCGTTGCGCTACATTCGCGATGATCTTGCGGATGTGATCATTGCCGGAGGCGCAGAGGCGCCACTCACCGCGCTAACCATCGGCGCATTCGACATCATTAAAACGATGAGCCGCTGCGAAGATCCATGCTTCGCGTCGCGGCCTTTCGACCAGCTTCGGGACGGCTTTGTCATGGGCGAAGGCGCGGCATCGCTCGTGATCGAGGAGCTTGAGCATGCCCGCGCGCGCGGCGCAAAAATTTATGCGGAGGTTCTCGGCTACAGCTTAAGCAACGACGCGTATCACATGACCGCGCCTCTGCCCAGTGGCGACGCCTGCATTCACACGATGCGTGACGCGCTCGCTGACGCGCAGCTTGGGGCTGGGCAAATCGATTACATCAATGCACACGCCAGTTCGACCCAGCTCAACGACAGCACCGAGACGATGTCGATCAAGCAAGTCTTCGGTGAGCACGCAAACAAAGTCCCGGTGAGCGGAACGAAAGGCTACACGGCGCATCCGCTCGGCGCGACCGGCGCAATCGAAGCCGTGATCTGCGCATTGGCGCTGGACCGAGAATGGGTGCCCCCAACTATTAACTACCGCAATCCCGACCCGGCGTGCGACCTCGATATCGTGCCAAACCATGGCCGCACCGCAAAGTTGAACTACATCATGAGCAACTCGTTCGGGTTCGGTGGCATCAACGCCTGCATCGTCCTTGGCCGAATCCGCAGCTGACTGCGCTATCATCCCGAGCGCAAGCGAGAGACCTCACATTCGAAGCTTGGTGTAGCGCTGTGAATGCGCAACGCCTTATTACACTTGTTCAGCGAGCGTGATCAATCAGCCTGTGAGAGGTCCTTCGCTTCACTCAGGATGACTTATTGGCTTTGTTTTGCCAACCATCGAGCAAATCGGGGCGATTTTCCTGCGTTCGTTTAATCGACTGCTCTTTGCGCCACTTCGCAATTTCGATGTGATTTCCCGAGAGCAACACATCCGGGACCTTCCAACCGCGAAAGTCAGCTGGGCGTGTGTACTGCGGCGCTTCGAGTAAGCCGCGGCTGAAAGAATCGTCCGCGGCCGATTGCTCGTGGCCCAAGACGCCCGGCAGTAGCCTAACGACCGCATCAACCAGCACGACTGCGGCGATCGCACCGTTGGTCAGGACGTAGTCGCCAATCGAAATTTCAAGGTCGACAAGCTGCTCGATCACACGGTGATCAACACCTTCGTAATGGCCGCAGACGATGATGAGATGCGCTTCCCGCGAAAGTTCCTGCGCCAGCGCCTGGTCAAACCGCCGACCCGCCGGCGACATCAGAATCAGCTTGCTCTTCTGCGGTTCAAGATTGGGCGTTGGGCATTCGGCCTTGGCGGTTTTCTGCAACTCCTCGACAGCAGCAAAAATCGGCTCGGGCTTCATCACCATCCCCTGTCCCCCGCCAAACGGCGCGTCATCGACGATGTGATGTTTGTCGCTCGTCCAGTCGCGCAGGTTATGAATGCGAAGCTGGACGATTCCATTTTCCCGCGCGCGCTTCATCATACTTTCGCTTAAGGGCGCGCAGCAGATCGCCGGAAAAAGCGTAAGGATGTCGATCCTCATGGTGGCGCAAGTTTCTAACTTGCGATCTAAAATAAAGGGCTAGTTAAAAACTTGCCCCACAAATTATTCGATAATTTCCAGTGTCGCGCGGTGACCGTGACGCGCGGCCGAGCTGTTCAGCAACGCGCGAATCGCGTGAATGGTCTGACCGTTCCGCCCGATGACGCGACCGATGTCGCTCTGGCGTAACTGCACTTTGAACACTGTCGTTTTGCCGCTCGGAATTTCCGTCAGCACCATATCATCGGGAAATTCGACGAGCTGGCGAATGACGAACTCAAGAAACTCGCGCATGATTTTAGTTCTTTGTCGCGGCGCTCTATGAGCGTCGCTCGAACTTTTTGCCGTGGCAAATCCCCATGGCCGAACACTTGCGGTGCTCGCGGACCGCGGGTAGAGCAGACCTCGTCTTAGCCAGGCGATTCGGCGGGAAGTTGTGCCGCGATTGCGCCTGCGGCCGGCATTGCTGGCGCGGGGGCGCCCGGCTGTTGGTTTTTCATTTTTTTAATCAAGCTGCGCACTGTGCTGGACGGCTGGGCGCCTTTGCTCATCCAATATTCGGCGCGATCTAATTTAATCGTGCTGTTGTCACCCGGCTTTTTCGGGTCGTACGTGCCGATGATCTCAATGAACTTGCCGTCGCGCGGGCTCCGGCTGTCCGCCACCACCAC
>DASQXY010000232.1:0-5667 GCA_035639455.1 Chthoniobacterales bacterium
AATCTCTCGCCAGGCGCAGTTGAACTTGATGCGCTCGGCAGTTTTCTGACGGAACATGGTTATGGCGGAGCGCAGCTGGTGCGCGTCGGCAATTTCTATTATCTCCCGGTCAGGGCCAACGGCCGACCCGCCAATCTCATCATCGACACAGGCTCACCCGCCATGCTGATTTTCCGTCCGACCGCGAAGGAGCTCGGCCTTACTGAATCGAAGACAACATTCCCGGTGCGCGGCGCATTTGGACCGACTCGTGAGTTCTACGGCAAAGCTATGATTAAGGAGCTGAAGGCTGGTAATTGCATCCTAACAAATGTCCCCGTGGCGATTGCTCCAGTCGTTAGCGATGGTGGCCGGCACGCTAATGCCACTGGCGTCTTTGGCCTGCGCGAACTGGCGAGATTCGGGGCGATCCTCGATCTGTCACAGCGGCTGCTTTATTTCAATTCGTCGCGTCCAAACGTGCAACGTGTCGAAATCACTTGGATGCGAACGCGGCACGGATGGCGGCCGGTTGCGCCGGGCACGGAGCTGAGTCAGACCGTGCATTCAATGCTCGTGGACCGCGGCTGGAGACCGGTTGGTTTTTCGATTGCCCATCGGCATCTGCGTGTCCCTGGAAGCGTGAACGGCGTCCGATGCTATTTCATGCTCGACACTGGGTCGTACTTGACGCTGCTGGACACCGATTTCGCCAAACGCGCAAACATCGGAGCGATGCCAACGCAGATCGCGGCAGAAGGCATCGGAAGGTCCAGTCGCGATATCCGTCTGGCAGTTTTTCCAGCGATCCAGATTGGCAGCTACGAAATCAAACCGGCGAGCGCAACCGTGGCTGTTCTGGATTCCGAAGCTATCGGCCGCGGCACGGATTCGGAAGTCGTCGGGTTGATCGGAATTGAACAGCTGGCAATGAACTCTGCTATTTTCGATTTCAGTTCCAGACAGCTTTATTTGCGGCCACCTGCAAACCGCCGATGATCACTTTGGCTATCGTGCTCACGTTGGATCATTTACATCGGCAATTTCCCGCCCCATGAGCTTGGCAGAGCGCGCGCTCCCAATTCTGCATGAGTGGGTAAAATCGGAAAGTCTGCGTAAGCATTGCTACGCAGTCGCTGATTCAATGAAGCAGTTTGCCAAATTGCGCGGCGAAGATGTCGATCTCTGGGAAGCGGTTGGTCTGCTGCACGACATGGATTACGAGCTGCACCCAAACCTGGAGCACAGCCCGACCGAAGGTCACCCGCTGGTCGGCGTTGCCTGGCTACGTAAGCATGGCTGGAGCGAAAATGTCTGTCGCGCCGTCCTCTCGCACGCTGATTATTCCGGCGTGCCGCGCGAATCGCCGCTCGAGAAAAGTCTCTACGCGGTGGATGAACTGAGCAGTTTCGTCGTTGCCGTCGCACTCGTTAGGCCGACAAAGAACGTGCACGATGTCGATGTTGCCACGGTGCAAAAGAAGCTCAAGGACAAAGCCTTCGCCCGTGCCGTCAGTCGCAACGACATCAACCGTGGCGCGGCCGAGCTGGACATGCCGCTTGATGATGTAATCGCAAACGTGATTGCCGCGTTGCGAGCCGACGCCGAGCGCCTCGGGCTCGCAGGTTTGGCTTAGCCGTCAGGCCACGACTTCGCGCCGCACCTCGCTCGCCTCCTTGTCATCGCGCAACGCTTCGAATGTGGCGTGACGCAGCAGGTCGTAGTTGGTCCATTCAGTAAAACTGATTTGGGCCACGAGCTTCGGCTTTAACCAGCACAGTTCTTTCATTTCCTCCGCTGCAATTCCTTCACCGAAGTGGCTCTTTTTACTCGTCGGCAGATTGGCGAACGGACATTCCGCGATGAGTAACGGGCGCATCCTCTGCAACAGTCGTCCGCGCGATGCAGGGTTGAACCCTTGTCGCACTTTGCCGGCGAACATCAGCTCACGATTTTGATAATAGCCGGCGAGAATGGATTGGAAGCTGGCACCAGCTGGTTTGTAGCCGCCAATCACGAACTCCTGCATTCTTGCAAGCTTCAGTTTGCGCCACGACATCACCCGCGTGCCGGCGCGATAGAGCGATTGTCGATCTTTGGCCACCACTCCTTCCAACCCAGCTTCGCGCACGGTGCGCAACACGTCCTTGGCCGATCCGGACAACTCCGCGTTGTAGCGCACAGCGCTTCCCTCCAAAATCTCGCGCAGCTTTGCCTTGCGTTCGGTCAGCGGGCGCTTCGTTAAATCGGCGTCGTCCAACTGTAAAAGATCGAACGCGTAAAACACGATCGACCAGTTGCGCCCGAGCGACGCGCGGTTCTGCAACATCCGGAAGGAAGGGCAGCCTTGCTCGTTAATCGCGACAATCTCGCCATCGATTACGGCCAGATCGGCATTTACACCACGCACCGCGTCCGCCACTTGGGGGAAATCGGTCGTCAGATTTTTCTCCTTGAGCGAAAGCAACCGTACGTCATTGGGATCCTTTAGTGCTAGCGCGCGATAGCCATCCCATTTTACCTCGTAAATCCACTCATCGCCGCTCGGCAATTCCGCCGCCAGGATTGCTTTCATCGGTCGCACAAATTTCGGCCGCCGGTGGGGCGAGACTCGGTTGAGCCGCTTCTCTCCAGTCGGTTCGAGATTGGTCGTTCGGTATTCGGCGCTCGACGTTTTCTTGTTCCGACTGCGGTCGCTCTTCCACACCGCCGTGTCGTGATTACGCGTTATCTGTTCCAGCGTTCGCCCGCTCAGGGCCGACATGGCATCGCGCTTGGCTGAAACTGGCTTGGCGTCGCTGTCGATTTTGCTAACTAGCCAGCGCGGTTTGCCTTTATCGCTGTCGGTGCGGCGCAGATTCCACGCGCCCCGCAGTTTCTTGCCGTTCAGAAAGATCGACAACTCGCCCTTCCAATAATTTCCCTCCAGCACTTCGTAGGAACCGATGTCCCAAACCATGACCGTTCCGCCGCCATATTCGGCTTCGGGAATCGTGCCTTCGAATTCCAAATACTCGACTGGGTGGTCTTCCGTCTCGAACCCACTGTGGGTCTGCCCCTTTTTGAGCGGAATGCCTTTCGGCACGGCCCACGATTTCAGCACATTGTGCATTTCCAGGCGTAGATCGTAATGCAACCGACTCGCGGCATGTTTTTGCACGACAAATCGCCGGCGACTTCCCTGTCGGCTTCGTCGCAGCACAT
Source organism: Chthoniobacterales bacterium (assembly GCA_035639455.1). Classification (GTDB taxonomy): domain Bacteria; phylum Verrucomicrobiota; class Verrucomicrobiia; order Chthoniobacterales; family UBA10450; genus AV17. Next base: position 3,184 of record DASQXY010000232.1, read on the forward strand.
TCGGCGCGGGCTCACGTGTTCGCGCGAAATCGCGTTTCGCTTCGTACTCGGCAAATGAGCTCGTTCGCTTCACGCGCTCCCGTGGCGCGAGTGCGGTGAACTGCGCCGGTAAGTTCTGCTGTAGTTGCAGCACCGACGCGAAAAGGTCGCCAACACGCTTCAACCGGACCAATGCCGGCTGTGGCTCGAAATACAAATTGTCGATCTTCCGCGTTTTCAGCGCGGCCTGCAGCTCCATCCAGCGCACCGGCATTGAGACATACGGCCGGTGTCGCTTTGCGCGTAACGAATAAACGCCGATCGTCGTTTTGTGATCTGCGTTTTGGCTCCAGTCGATGAAGACCTTGCCGCGTCGCAGGTTCTTCGACATCTCAGATACGACGACATCGGCGTGTTCGCGCTCGAGCAGTTCAGCAATCGCCCGCGCGAAAGGCTGGGTCGCATCATAGCTCGTCGTGATATTCAAAGGCACATAGACTTGAACGCCTTTGGATCCTGAAACTTTCGCCCACGATTCAAGCTTCAGCTTTGCCAGCACATCACGCAGCAGCAGGGCGACTTTTGCGCAATTGAGAATGTCAGTGCCCTCGCCTGGATCGAGGTCAAAGACCACGTGTGTCGGTTGCTCGATCTTTGGCGCGCGATGCAGAAACGGGTGCAGCTCGAGCGCCGCGATGTTTGCTGCCCACGCGAGCGTCGCCACCTCATTGATCAAGATGTAGTTGATGTCCGGGCCGCCTTCGCGCCGCGGCACTGGAAACGTCTTCACCCATTCCGGCGTGAAGGCGGGCGCATCCTTTTCGTAAAACGCTTCGCCAGTGACCCCATCGGGATAGCGCTTCAGCGTCACCGGCCGATCGCGAAAGTGGGGAAGCAGATATGGCGCAAGGCGTACGTAGTAATCGACGACATCGCCCTTTGTGAACTTCCCGCCCGGATAAAGCACCTTATCCGGATGCGTGATTGTGAGCTTGCGCTTGCCAACTTTGATTGAGCTTGCTTCCGCCATTTACAACAGAGTCAAAAATTTGCTGGAAGCCGCACTTCTGTTACGGAAGCGAGCAGTACAGCCCCTGCACCGCGCTAAAGCGAGAGCCGCTCCCGGCGGCCGAGCTTGTGTCGACCTCCCGATGGGTCTGCAACAACCCGGTTCGTTCAGGAATCAATCGGCCACAAAAAGGACGGCTCTCACGTCGTCTCAACAGACCCGATTTGATTATGGCTCTCCGCGCAGATTCGATTCGCCACTGATGTCAGCGCCACCGGCTCGTTCGCGGCCCTCATCGCCGACCTCCTTTGGCTCGGTCATTGTCGGTCTGCTCACCGCGGTTCGCGTAGTTCGTGGCGGCCGTGTTGCACGCTGGGCGCTAGTACCTCCACGCCTGCGGCTGCTCGATCCCTTTGTTCCGGCTCGGCGGCGTGTGCCGCGACCGCGCTGCGCGCCACCGCGCGCGCGTTGTCTGCTCGTGCTACTGCGGCGCTGCCTCGCGCGTGTGCCTCCGCCGGAGCGCGCTCGTCGGCTCTTACTTCGTGCTGATTTCGGCATAACTCACCTCCTGCAACAGGATCGCGCCGACAGGCGTGCACAGATGCCGAAGAGCCTGAGTTTGGTCGCGCTCGACACTGCAGCCGAATGCGACTTTGTCAGCGAGCCGACCGGATTTAGTATGGCGGGACCGCCATGCCGCCGCTTACCTACGCTAATTATCTGGATTTAGAAAAGCTACTGACCTTGCAAAATCCGCGCTCCAGCCCGCCGGAGCACGATGAAACGCTCTTCATCATTATCCACCAGACGTACGAGCTCTGGTTCAAGCAGTTGCTCCATGAATTCGAAAAGATAAATCACGATTTTTCCGTGGGGGATCTTTTCGGCGCCATTCACACGTTCAAACGCGTGCGCACGATCATGAAAACGCTCGTGCAGCAGGTCGATATTCTTGAAACGATGACCCCGACATCGTTCGCAAGCTTCCGCGACCGACTCGAAACCGCTTCCGGATTTCAATCAGTTCAATTTCGTGAGATCGAATTCGTTCTGGGCTATAAGCGTGACTCTGCGCTCGCCCACGTCAAACCGGATTTTCCGGGCGCGGATCGGCTGCAACGGCGTGTGCATGAGCGCAGCGTGGTGGATCATTTTTACGATTTCCTTGAAACCCAGGGCGCGCACATCCCGGCAGAATTGAAGCAGCGCGACATCACGAAACCGAACGGGCCCAACGAACAGGTACAGCGCGAGATTCTGCGCCTCTACAAAACCGCTCCAGAGATGTCGATCTTGTTCGAACTGATGACCGACTTTGATGAAGGATTACAGGAGTGGCGCTACCGCCACATCAAACTCGTTGAGCGAACGATCGGCGCGAAAAAGGGCACCGGCGGATCGCCGGGTGTGCCGTTTTTAAAGGAATCGCTGTTCAAGCCGATCTTTCATGATTTATGGGCCATCCGGCATGAGATGTAATCGCGGCATGCAGCGCC
>DASQXY010000233.1:0-20254 GCA_035639455.1 Chthoniobacterales bacterium
CTCAACCTGCTGAGCACGTTCAGCCGTTTGCTATCGAAATCCCACCACAGTCGGGCAAGTCTTCAGTTTTCTGTTTGTTGCTCGAGCGCGTCGAGGTAGATGGAGAGCGGATCGCGCCGACGATGTTCGGGTAAGCCGGGTTTAGTGGCGGTGCGCAGATAATCGACGAATACGCCGCTTTTGGTTTGGGAGCGGGTCGCCTCGAACCAGTTCATGTAATCGTCGATGTCGCGCATGCGCGCGGAGAGACGAGCGCGCGTCGATTTTAAGCGCGCGAGATGCTGGCCAATGTCATGAGATTTTCCCGCGAGGAGAAGGACAGTGATTTGCTCGTACTCCTGCACGATCGGTCGGAGCAATGGGTTGGCATGAAGTGTCAGCTCCAGCAAATTCCGCCTAAGTGTCGTCAGCGCTGCTAGGTCAGCCGCGGAGATTTTCTTCTTTTGTGCAAACTGCGTAAGCTGCGCCTCAGTCGCAGAGCCGCCGTTTCCTTGCAGCACGTCGACGAGCCAGCGTTCGGTTTGGGCAAAATTGAATAGCCGTGGACCTTCAATCGCGCAAACGTGAGTGAGCTGCGCACGCCACATCTTCTCCGGTTCGTCGCCGAGCGCGGGAAACTGCGCCTCTAAGTCAGCCACCGGATCATTCGAGCTATGCGTCAGATTCGCGATGTAACGGCCCAAGCGCGCCGCACCGTCATCCGATGAGAACAGGAATTGGACGAGTGCCAGCGAGTAGGCGCGGTAGAGCGTGCGGGCGGGCGAGTCAAGCAGCGCCGGATTCTGCTGCAAAAACTGCTGCAGTGAAGCGGGCTTGCCTGAGGAAAGTAGTGCTTCAACGAGTGCTGCACGATCCTGGGCCGGTGCAGCGGCCAACAGACCCTCAACCAGCCACGGTGGTGGCTCTGCCAGCACTGTACCGGGCGCAACGTTCGGCTGATTGCGGTAGATCATCTCGACCAACAGCGCGCGCAACAGCTCACGCTCCATGGCTGTAACGTCGAGATCTGGCCCGAGCATCAGGTCGAGCTGGAGCTTGAGAGCGAATCCCGTCTGGCTGACGTGAAAGGCTGTAGGCGGCAGGTCCGGTCTCGTTGCCTCGGGCAACTGCAAGTTGATGAGCACGGGCGTGCTCCAAGCGTCTCTCTGGTGGAGCAGAGCGAGCAAATCGCTCTTGGTACGTTCTGCAAGCTCGGAAACTGCGCCGCGCACGCGAGCATCCGCACCGTAGATGATGAATTGGCGGGAAGGGCTGACGCTGCGCTCCAGGGGCGGCATACCGGCAAAAGAGCCACGGGTTAACGTCGCCACTGCGAACACCGACAATTGCACAAGCGTGCGATAATTCGGCCTCATGATGGCTCCGGCCAAGATCTACTCTGACTCATGTTAAGCCCTGAGAAAGAAGCGGACGCAAAAAAAAAGAAACTCCAGCGGCTTTGCGGTGTGTAATTTCTAGAAAGAAACCTATGAATCGGAAACGTTTGTTTCTCACAGCTTGTTTGGTCGTGCTGGTTGCGACAGTGACGCCGAGCAGCAACGCGGCACCGCGGATGACGGCCACTCGAACCGCGCCGACGACGATCACGCCGCGCACTGCTCCGACGTCACCACGGATACCGATCCAACGCCACCCATTTGTCAGGCGTGAGGTCGTTTTTGTGGACACGTTTGGTTTTCCGTCTTGGGGATGGGGATGGGGTTCGCCGTATTATTCGTTCGGTTTTGGTTATCCCTATTACCCATACACCTACGGCTACTATCCCTACAGCTACGGCTACTACACACAACCTACGTACCGTGGGCAGTCAGTCAGCAGCGATGTTGTCGTGCGCGTGCAGGAACGATTAGCGCGTGCGGGTTATTACCATGGGGCGATCGATGGCGTAGCTGGGCCCCGGACGCGCTCGGCCATTCGCGCGTATGAACGGGCGCATGGTTTACGCGTTGATGGCGTAATCAGCGATCAGCTTCTAGGGACGATGGGTCTGCGCTACTAACTCTTTAATCTTTCGGTTGGTCGGCCGGTAGGTCCGTGACGGTGAGCAGGGAAGGGTCTGCCGGCCGCTTACTGTACCATGGATGGTGCGACGGTGTTGAGCACCACACTCTTCGGGTGAATTTCGATACTTGCCATTTTGGCCACTAATTTGCGCTCTCGATCCAACGCCGCCCATACGTCGGCGAAAATGCCATCGGCCCATCGCATCAATTCCGGATGGATCGCCACGCGGCCGATGCTGCCACCGTTTGTCGTGACCGTAACGTGCCCCTCGCGCGTGGTCACCAAATACGAGACGCTGCTATAGAGCGACAGACCGAGTAACGACCGCTCGGTCGTGAGCTTCAGCTGGCCTTCTTCAAGCCCTACGATCGCGCGCTTAAATTCCAACAGGGGTTTGTCAAGCATCGACTGCTTGTTCCTCAACGCGTAAGTCAAGTGCGCGTTGACCTGATCTTCCGTGTACTGCAGTTGCGCCGGGCGGTGATAAGTGATCGCGTTTTCTAGCTCGAGCGCAATTTGCGACAGAAGGAGGGACGATTTCACCGGCGGGGGTACATCGGGTGGGGAGATCACCTGGATGACGGCTGCGAGCGCGCAGGCGGCAAGCATCAGCTTGGCTGTGCGGAAAAACCAAAAACGGATTTTTGCCCGGGTTGGGTCAAACATGCTGCGAACCCGGCGCCGTGTTTCGTCTAATGCTTCCTCACGCGATTTGCCGGTGACGGCGGCCGAACGGTCAAGACGTGCACCGCAGTCGTGACAGTAGACACGCTCGGGCTCGTTATCGTGTCCGCACTCGGGACAGACCAGCTTAGTGATTATGGCTCGTTGGCTTATGGGCATCAGTAGTGCTTGTCGATGTCACAGGAGCGGGTTTCGCTGGCGAATCCTTGGCCGGCGTAGGTTTATCGGTGCTCGTAGTCGGAGGCGCTTCTTTCTTCGCAGCCTCCTCGTACGATTTGCTGCGGTAATCGGTAGTGTAGAAGCCGCTCCCTTTGAAAATGATACCGGCACCCGTGCCCGGCAGACGTTTCACTTTGCCATGACCCCAGCGCGACAGTCGACAAAGATTCTTCGGACATTGACGGAATGGCGCGTCGCGCATTGACTGAAACGCTTCAAAATTCTGTCCGCATTTCGCGCAGTGATACTCGTAAGTAGGCATGGAAAGCAAGGCCGCCGAAGTGTCCCTGCACCAAAGCACAATTCAAGCCGTACGGCGTGAGTGGCCGGTACACTGCGCTGGTACGTATCCCGCTGTGGCTTCTCTTGACTTCGCTACCCGCCAGTACAAGGTGCGCCGCAAAATAATTGCCACGATGCTCCGATTCTTTTGTAAGCTTGTCTCGCTTCCCTTTCTCGCGGCGACGAGCGTGTTAGTCATTGGTTGCGAGGAGGACATTCGTTACTCTGGCGCGGTCCAATATTTGGGCGGCATTTACGGCAATGCCCCGACCTATGGCGCGCCCCAAGATACGGTCTCGTATTGGGATGGCGATAGCATCGGTGGCAAACCGTCGATTAAAATTAGTCTGCGGGAGCAGCGCGCCTATTTTTACAAAAGCGGACTGTTGGTTGGTGTGTCCCAACTTTCCACAGGCCGTGAAGGACTAAACACACCCAATGGCCGTTTCTCGATCATCCAGAAGGATATTAACCACGTCTCCACGAAGTATGGCGACTACGTCGATAATTGGGGAAACGTGGTGAAGGAAAACGTTGAGCTTGGCAAGGATCCCGAGCCGCCCGGCACGCATTTCAAAGGGGCGCCCATGCCTTATTTCATGCGGATCGTCGACGGAGTAGGATTGCACGCCGGCTATTTGCCGGGATATCCGGCTTCGCACGGCTGCATCCGAATGCCTGAGTTTATGGCCGAAAATTTCTTCAGGTCCGTCTCTCCTGGCACGCCGGTCACGATCACTAACTGATTACTGTAATCGAGGTTGATGACCTCACACCCGCGGACATTATCTGCGGCTACAGTGGAAGGACGGGCAGCTTTCGTCGAGTATCTCGCGTGAGAAAGGCTGACGACCTGCTAGAGCGAGTCACGCGATCAGAAGCAATTGCGCACAAGCTCGACCGAATCGGTGCGGGCGAATGGCTGGTAAAATTCTCACACGTGACCGAGGCGGCCCAGCCGTTTCTCACCGCCGCGCTCGCATCCAAGATCACGAAGACGATCTGGGTTTTGTGCCCCACCGTCCATTCACAGGAACTGTTTTATGACAGTTTGCTCAATTGGATGCCGACTGCCCTGTTCCTGCCTGAGGCCGAATTGGCGGCCGTTGAGAACGCCTTGCCTGACCCTGAAATCACAGCCGAACGGCTGGCCCTGCTTTCACTACTCGAGCGAGAGCACAGCCCCAGGCTCGTCGTCGCGACGCACGCGAGCCTGCACCAGCCGGCGCCGAAACCCGGCGTGCTGACCGCGGCCTCGATGGCGTTGCGCCGCGGTGCCACGCAAAGCATGGATGACCTCCTCAATCGACTCGGCAGTGCGGGTTATGAACGGGTGCCGCAGGTCACCACACGCGGGCATTTCGCCGTACGCGGGGGGATTGTCGATCTTTTCTCCTGGCAAAGCGCGTTGCCAGTGCGCCTCGAGTTCTTCGGCGACGCTATCGAGTCGCTGCGCGAATTCGACATCGATACACAAACGTCCGTTCGCGAATTGTCCGGCATCGACGTTTTACTTGGGCCACCGGAAGAGCAAGCCGGCAAAGTTGCGGATTACGTCGCCGGCGACCACCTGGAAATCGACATCGAACCCGAAGCGGATTCGTCGGCGCAAATCCAAATCAGCGAAAGCTGGATTGAAGATGGGATCGAGGATTTTAGCGGCGCGTTTCAGGATTGTGAATTGGGCGAATACGGTGTGGGCGATTTGGTGATCGCCGAAGCCAAACGCGCGCAATTTCTCGCCCGACTCGAGCAATGGCGAGCCAGTGAAGCCAAGATCGTCATCTACTTTCAAACCGAGGGCGAGATCGAGCGGTTTCGTGAACTGGTGGGCGCGGTGGCTGAACCCATTTCCCGAGCAACGTCCGCGCTTACAGATGCTCCAGACCTGCTCCGCGACGTTGATCTTGTCGAAGGCACGCTTGCGCGCGGTTTTTGTTTTCCCGCAGCGAATCTGGTCGTCCTTTCAGCCGCCGAATTGTTCGGGCGTTTTGCCGTACACACGCGGCGGCGTTTGCGACGCGCCGAACGGCGCCGCGCACAAATCGATTTTAGTGAACTGGCCGAAGGCGACCTCGTCGTTCATCTCGAACACGGGATCGGCCGGTTTTTAGGCCTGCAAAAATTCGTTGTCGGTCAGGCGCAGGACCTGCCCGATCTTGATGGAGCACAACCGGCAAGCGAAAGGCTCTCCCCGCAAAACCGCGAGCAGCCGCAGGAGGTCCTTGTCCTGGAGTTCGCCGATGATGCGAAATTGTATGTGCCGCTCGAGCAGGCATATCTCGTCTCGCGCTACATCGGCGTCGGTAAAAAATCACCGCCGCTCAGTTCCTTAGGAGACACGAAGTGGGCCCGGGCAAAGAAAAATGCCGCCGCTTCGGTTTTTGATTACGCCGGCAGAATGCTCGCCGTGCAGGCTGAGCGGGAAACATCTCCGGGCCATGCTTTCGGGCCGGATACGAAGTGGCAAGCAGAACTCGAGCGTTCGTTTCCATTCCGTGAAACGCCGGATCAGCTGAAAGCGATCTTGGAGACCAAGGTCGATATGGAGAAAGCGCGGCCGATGGACCGGTTGATCTGCGGGGATGTCGGTTTCGGTAAAACTGAAGTGGCGATTCGTGCTGCCTTCAAAGCGGTAATGGACGGCAAACAAGTCGCCGTGCTCGCGCCGACAACCGTCCTCGCCCAGCAGCACTTCGAAGTCTTTCGCCAGCGAATGCTCGATTACCCGGTGCGGATCGAGATGCTCAGCCGTTTCCGCACGCAGTCGGAACAGAATCAAATTTTACAGCTCTTGCGTGAAGGTGGGGTGGACATCGTCATCGGCACACATCGGCTCATCTCCGGCGATGTCGCCTTCAAAGACCTCGGGCTCGTTGTCGTCGATGAGGAACAGCGGTTTGGGGTTTTACATAAGGAGAAATTCAAGGAGCTCTTCAGGCTTGTCGATGTGCTTACGCTTTCCGCGACGCCGATCCCGCGCACGCTTTATCTCTCGCTTGTCGGCGTCAAAGACATGTCAACGATCGAGACGCCGCCTCTGAACCGGCTGCCAGTCGAAACCGTCGTCTGCGCCTACGACGAACGGATTATTCGCGACGCGATTAAGCGCGAGCTCAAGCGCCAGGGTCAGGTTTTCTTTTTACACAACCGCGTGCAGACGATCGAGCGCGCACGCAACCGGATTGCCGATCTTTGCCCGGAGGCGCGCATCGAAATCGGCCACGGTCAAATGGGTGCCGACGACCTCGAAACCGTCATGGCCCGCTTCGTCGCCGGAAAAACCGACGTGCTTGTTTGCACCACGATCGTCGAGAGCGGCCTCGATATTCCGAACGCCAACACGATTATCATCGACCGCGCCGACCGTTTTGGTTTAGCCGATCTTTACCAGCTGCGCGGTCGCGTCGGTCGCGCAGAGCACAAGGCCTATGCTTACCTGCTTTTGCCGCGCGAACTGATGACGGTCGGCGCCGCCCGCAAACGGATCAATGCCATGAAGCAATACAGCTCTTTAGGCGCTGGGTTCCGCATCGCCATGCGTGACCTCGAGATACGCGGTGCAGGCAGCATGCTCGGCACGGCGCAAAGCGGGCACATCATAGCTGTTGGGTTCGAGCTGTATTGTCAGTTGCTCAAACAAGCGGTCGCCCAACGCAAAGGCGAAAAACTCCGGCTCCGCCTAGATATCGATCTGCGCCTCGACTTTGTCGCGACGAATGAACTCGAGTTCGCCCAGCTCGGACCGGAACGACGTGCTCCGGCCTTCATTCCAAGCAGCTTCGTCACTGAAACCACGTTGCGAATTCAGGCTTACCGGCACATCGCCGAAATCACGACGGCCGAACAATTGCAGCGGTTGCGGCGCGAATGGCGCGATCGCTTCGGTGCCTTCCCGGCCGCGGTTGAAAACCTGTTTCTGGTGAGCGAGATCAAGCTCGCCGCAGCGAGCAGGCACATCAGCCGCGTGGAAGTGCGTGAGGATAAGTTAATGCTAACAAGGCGCGGGGATTTTATACTTGTAGCCGGCAAATTCCCTCGTTTAGTTGCGCCGGGACTCGAACAGCGCCTGAGGGAAATTCCGGAGCTGATCAACAAAGTATGAAGCGCCCCCTCCATGTAATCTTCGTCGCGGCTTTGCCGCTTTGGGCTTTTGCCGTGTTGCCGCTTTGCCGTGCGGCCTATGCGGCCGACGCCGAGGCGGTCGATGGCATCGCGGCGATCGTCAACGGTGATGTCATTACCTATTCACAGGTGCGCGCCGTTTCCGCCGCGCGTGAAAAAGTTCTGCGCGCCCAATACACCGGGGAGGAGCTCGTCAACAAGATCAAGGAAGCTCAAAAAGCTGCGCTGCAGGATTTGATCGATCGGCAATTGATCCTCCAGGCATTTAAAAAAGAGCATTACGAGATTCCCGATCATTACGTCGATGAACGGATGCACGAAATCATCCGTGAATCGTTCGGTGGGGATCGCAACACCTTTGTCAAAACACTCGAGGCGCAAAATTACACCCTCGGCGAATTCAAGAAGCTCGAGACCGAGCGGATGATTGTGCAGGCCATGCGAAGTAAGAACGTCAAGCACAACATGGCCGTCTCACCGACGAAAATTGAGGAGTATTACCGCGCGCACCGCAACGAATTCACCAGTAAAGAAGAGATCAAATTGCGCATGATCATGATTCCGAGCCGCGCCGACACCGGCAACGCTGCCGCGCAGAAGGCGATGGCCGAAGAGATCCTCGGCAAACTCGCTAACGGCGCGAACTTCGAGCGATTGGCGCAGATTTATTCGGAGGACAGCACGCGCGAGCTCGGTGGGGACTGGGGCTGGATCGAGCGGAAAACGTTGGCCGCGCCGCTCGAACAAGTGGCGTTTAATCTACCAGTTGGCCGTATTAGTCGGATCATCGATTACAACGGTAACTACTACATTTTAAGAGTCGAAGACAAACGTGGCGGTGAGACCAAGCCACTCTCACAGGTGCGCGAGGAAATCGAGAAGAAGTTGATGCAGCTCGAAGCGCAGCAGCTGCAGGAAAAGTGGCTCGCCAGCTTGCGGTCGAAAGCTTACATTCGCACCTTCTGAAGTGTCCGAGCAGAAGATCGACAACCACGCTTTGCTCGGAATCGCCGTCGGTTCTCCGCCGTAGCCTGAGCGAGTGCGGGATCTGTCAGCGCTTCACCAGCGTAACAGCCGCGGTGAACGCGGATGCTCGAACCGTGATTTTCGATTACGCTGGCGAGCATGAGCACGCGGCTTCGCAGCGCTACGCCGCCGCAAGCGAGCAGGAGACTACGCGTCGGTATCACGCTCGGTGATTGTGCCGGCATCGGTCCCGAAATTGTCGATCTTGCCCTGCACTCCGGCCGATTGCCTGATTCGGCCGACTACATCGTGATCGGGCGGCAGCCGGACTGTAAACCGGGCAAGCCATTTCTCGACACTGCGCGCGCCGCTGCGGCCGCCCTGGAGGAAGCCGTCATACGTGCGCGACGCGGCGAGCTCGATGCTATTGTGACTGGCCCCATACAGAAGGCGCGCATGTACCAAGCCGGATTCAGATTCCCCGGCCAAACCGAGTTCTTCGCCCAGCGATGCGGTGTCAAAAATTTCGCGATGTGTTTAACCGGCGGCAACCTCACGGTTGCACTCGTCACCACACACATTCCGCTACGCGAAGTGGCAGCCGCTCTCAAGCAATCGGAAATCGTTCGGGTCGGCTTGTTGCTCCTCGATTTTCTACAACATCGCGGCACTGACCGGCCGCGGCTTGCTGTCGCCGGATTAAACCCGCATGCCGGTGAATCAGGAACGATCGGCCGCGACGAAATCGAAATCATCAGTCCGGCGGTTGCCGAACTGAGATCCGCACTCCGAAATCCGAAATCCGGAATAACTGGTCCGCATTCGCCGGACACAGTGTTTCATCGCGCTGCGGAGGGTGAATTCGATGGCGTTCTCTGCATGTATCACGATCAAGCGTTGATCCCGCTGAAGCTGCATGCGTTTCATCAGGGAGTGAATGTCACGCTCGGATTGCCCTTTCCACGCACAAGTCCCGATCACGGCACCGCGTTTGAGATTGCGGGCAAAGGCATCGCCCGCGCGGAAAGCATGATCGCGGCGGTCAATCTCGCCGTCGAGCTTGTACAAAATCCTGCTCGTGATCGTGCTCTTGCTCGATAGAGCTCGCCCACGATTACGAGCATGAACGCGAGCATGAAAGCGAAGATCAACAAGTACATTTCCGTCTTCAACCTCGGGCTCCAGAACACGTTCGTTTACCGCTGGAATTATTTCATGCGCGCGGCGTTCGGGCTGATCCCCCTAGCTGGCACGGTTTTTCTCTGGGGCGCAATTTTCAAGGAACGCGGCGGCGGCCTGCAGGGCTATAACTACGGCTCGATGATCTACTACTACTTGCTCGCGTTGCTCGTGAACAATCTCGTCACGCCGACGGAGGACGAATGGCAAATCGCCGCCGACATCCGCGAAGGCCAGATCAATGCGCTCCTCACGAAACCGATGAGTTATCTCGCCTATCGGTTCAGCATTTTCTGGAGCTCGCGCCTTGTTTACACCGTGGTCACGCTGCCGCCGATCGTGCTCATCTTTGTCTATTTCCGCGACTATATCACGCTGCCGGGGAATCCAATGACCTATGTCTACGCAACCGTTTCACTATTTCTCGCCGCGGTGATGCAATTCTTCATCACCTATGCTCTTGCGCTGATGGCGTTCTGGATTCTCGAGATCTCCACGATTGTGTTCATCGTTTACTCCTTCGAGTACTTCCTCGGCGGCCAAATGTTCCCAATCGACATCATGCCGGCCGGAATCCAAGCAGTCATGAAATGGTTGCCGTTCTATTACGAACTCTTCTGCCCGATCGCGATTTTCCTCGAGCGGTTGCGCGGCCCCGCCCTCGCGCAAGCACTTGCGATCCAAACTGGCTGGGTCCTCGTGACCTGGGCCGCCGCGCGGTACATGTGGCATCGCGGGCTCGGTTATTACCAGGCCGTCGGCGGCTAGGCCTCACTATTTCGCCGTCGGCAGACCAGCGGCTTTCCAAGCTTTGAAGCCGCCGGCCATAGAGCGGACGTTTTTGTAGCCCATCTTTTGCAGGCTTTCAGCGGCGAGAGCGGAGCGGCCGCCGCCGCCGCAGTGGCAAATGATCCCCGTGTTCGGATCGGGAATTTTCTCTTCGATGTCGAGCTCGATCGTGCCGCGGCTGAGATGAATCGCATGCGGGATGTGTTCTTCGTCCCACTCCTCGTTGTCACGAACATCCACGATGACCGCGGCGTGATCCTGCATTTTGCGCGCTGCTTCCTCGGGCGAGATTTCGGTAATCTTCTTCTTCGCTTCGGCGACCAGTTCTTCGAAACGCTTGTGCTCGGCCATGCGTAATCTTTGCCGCTGAGGACAGCGGCCGCTACAGTTTTTTTTGTGCGCCGATATCTGGAAATCTACTCGATCATGCTGCGCAACTCGCTCATCCGCGAGATGAGCTTCAAAACGAACTTCCTTCTCTGGCTCGTCGTGGAAGTGCTCTGGTTCTGCGGCCAGATTTTCTTCTTCAGCATCATCTTCGGCAACGTCGACCGGATTGGCGATTGGACGAAGTGGGAAGTGGTCCTGCTCATCGGAACGCATCAAATCATTTCGCAACTTTTCCAGGCGTTCTTCTTCATGAACGTCGCTGCCGTCCCCGAATTGGTGCGCACGGGCAAACTGGACACGCTGCTCACATGGCCAATCGACAGCCAGTTCGCCGTCTCGACGAAACAGTTCGGCCTCGACTCGCTGATCAATGCCGCGCTCGGTGCAGTCGTGGTTGGCGTCGCGCTCGCCCGGCTGAATTTCGTGCCAAACATCAGCTCGGCGCTGCTCTACATTGTCGCGCTGGCCGTCGGCGTAACCGTGCATTACTCGATCATGCTCAGCCTCGCGGCTGTCAGCTTCTGGATCGTGCGCGCACAAGGCCTCGTTTACGGCTATTTCAATTTCCTCACCATCGCGCGTTATCCCGATGTGATTTTTCCGAAGCTATTCCGGTTCGTTTTCGGCTGGATCATTCCTGTCGTGATCGTGGCAAACATACCGGCGCGCTTGCTGATTAAACCCCTCGGCCAACCCGTGCAGCTCATGAGCCATCTCGTGCTCGCCGCAATCATTATTTTTTGCCTGTCGCGCGCCTTCTGGCGTTTCGCCCTGCGCCATTATTCCAGCGCCAGCTCATAACGTCTGGGCCGCCGGAGTTGGTGAATTTTTCGCGTGAAATCTCCGCTTGCGCGGTGGGCGAATTGTTCTTAATTACGCCCTTCGTTTTTCGCGCCGCACAACCGCAGGCGCTTTTCGGATCATGGCTAAATCAAAGAAGAAGACGGCTGCCGCACGCAAATCCGCGGCCTCGCGCAAGGCGAAAACAGCACGGAAGCCGGCGAGCGCAAGATCGACAGCGAGGGACACTCGTCACAGGCGAGTTTCGAAATCAGCTCGCGAGAAAATTACCGCTCGCGCACGCGAGGCGCTGATTGGCAAAAACCACAATGAGCGCAAACTGGATCCCTTCACCCGGAAGCAGAAGGAGAAGCTGCTCCAGTTGCGCGATGCGATTGTCGATTCTATGGCGGGCGTAGCACAGGACACGTTGCGCACGCGCGCCGAAGGCAGCGAATCCTCCGCTTTCGGCATGCACCAGGCCGACGCCGGCTCGGATGCCTACGACCGCGATTTTGCCTTAAGTTTGCTTTCGCAAGAGCAGGACGCGCTTTACGAAATCGATCAGGCGCTCAAGCGTATCGAGCTCGGCACCTACGGCATATGCGAAATGTCGGGCAAACCGATCCCGCGCGCACGACTCGAAGCGATCCCATTCGCGCGATTCACGGTCGAATGTCAGTCACAGCTTGAAAAGCAGAACAAAGCTTCGCGTGTCCGGCAATCAGTCACCTCGCTGTTCGGCCTCACCGAAGAGGAAGGGACGGAAACGGAAACCGAAGAAGAAGTGGCGCCGGTCGAGAACACGAAAGAGTAGTAGTCGACCCTATGCCGCAGGAAATCGTCACCCTCGAGTGCACCGAAGCCAAGGCGCTGGGCAAACCTCCTTCGCGTTACACGACGACGCGGAACAAAAAGAGTCCGCGCACACCGAACCGGCTGGAAAAGAAAAAATACAATCCGTTTCTGCGGCGGCACACGCTGCATCGGGAGATCAAATAGCCGGCGATGCAACCCAAGACTGCAAAACGCCGCTCCGCATTTCGCCGCGCTAACCGCGCGATGCCGCGGCGCCGCATCGACATCGCCCTTGAGGCGATCGATTATAAGAATCCCGATCTGCTTAAGAAATTCGTCACCGAGAGCGGCAAAATTCTCCCCCGCCGCGTCACCGGCATGCCGGCGTACTTGCATCGCAAGATCACGCGCGAAATCAAGCGCAGTCGTTCGATACTCTTGATTAAGTGACAAAT
Organism: Chthoniobacterales bacterium; assembly: GCA_035639455.1. GTDB lineage: Bacteria > Verrucomicrobiota > Verrucomicrobiia > Chthoniobacterales > UBA10450 > AV17. The sequence continues at coordinate 12,672 of DASQXY010000233.1, forward strand.
TTGGCGCGCCTGCGCCGAATTTATCATCCCGAGCGAAGTCGAGCGATCTCGCACTGCCTCGTCCGTCACCGCTCGGTGTTCGACACAAATGTCGCTACAGGTTCCCTAGTCAACATTCGGCGTTCCATGTTGAGCATTGGGCGTTTTCCTTGGTCTTACGCTTTTCGCGTCCGCTTGCCTTCGTCGATCAATTTCCAGAACTCCCGCGTTTTGCCGAGCTGTGCGTCTTCGCTTGTTGGCAATTTGCTACGGAACAGAAAATCCCGCAGCGTGTTTTTGTGCAGCACGCGGTGGACAGTGATTCCCTCGTCGGTCTTCTCGAAGTAGATCCGGTAATCTTTCGCGCGATACCGGTATAACTTTTTTCCCTCGCGCTCGATCACGCCGAAGCGCTTGGAATCGAGATTGTCCAGGTCTTCAGGCAAAATCTGGAACTCGGCAAGTAAATCGAGCTGCAACCGTTTTGGGAGCCCAGAAATCTCGCCGGCGCTCAGTTCATTGAAGACGATCTGGAACATGGGCGATGCGTTGACTGGTTATATCGTTACATTGTGGCGCGGATTCACGATTCTCGAATTTCGATTCACGTTCACACAAACACCCGCCGCACGCGCGCGCCGATGCGCGTCACAATCTCCCACGTGATTGTATCTGCTTTCTCGGCCAACTCGGCGCACGCGATTTCCTCGACGCCTTGCCGGCCCATGAGCACGACTTCATCGCCGACTTGCACATGGTCGATCTTGCTCACGTCCATCATCATCAAATCCATTGTCACGCGCCCGAGCAGGGGACATCGCTGGCCGCGAACCAGCACTGCGGCGTCGCGGTTCGAGAGATGTCGTGGATATCCATCAGCGTAGCCCGCTGTCAGCGTCGCCACGCGCATTGGGTGCGGCGTGATATAGGTGCGGCCGTAACTGATGGAGCTTCCTTTCGGCATATTGCGAATGAGCCCGACCCGTGTCTTCCAAGTCATGACCGGACGCAAAACGTTTTGAAACTGCGGTAGCGGCGAGACGCCGTAGAGCATGATCCCGGCACGCACAATTTCGAACGGCTGCTGATTGAAAGCGAGCGTGCCCGCACTTTGCAACACGTGCGCCTTATAGTCGCCTTTTACTTCCGCGCGAAGCCGCCGGACAATGTTGCCGAACCGGGCCAACTGATCCCGCGTATATTCCGCATCCTCATCCGATACCGGCATGTGCGTGGAGACGCTGTGGATGCGGACGTTCGGCAGCGCTGCAACCTTTTGAAATGTGTCGATGGCTTCACTCTCAATCACACCCATTCGGCCCATTCCGGTATCGATCTTGTAATTGATTGCAAGATCGCCGATCCGGCTAAATGCCTGCGCTTCTTCGAAGTCCGAGATCGTCGGAATGAAACCTCGCTCGACGATTGTCGACCGTTCGTTGGCGAGCGCAGGGCCAAGAATAATGATCGGGTGTGGCACTGACGCGCGCAACGCGAGCGCTTCTTCCAAATTCGCAATACCGAACAGCCGCGCGTCATCCGCCAGCGTCTGCGCGACACCGACAAGTCCGTGCCCATAAGCGTCGGCTTTGACGACCGCCAGCATTTCCGCGGAGCCGATCCGCTCGCGCACGACAGCGGCGTTGTGGCGCAGGGCCCTGCGATCAATCTCAGCCCAGCAGCGATATTGCTCGGTCATGCTAGATCAGGAACATACACTTCCGGTCTGTGCGGGCGGCGGCGTTCAAAATGCACCCACAATAGCGTACCACATGTCAGCTGGGCACACAGGCTCAAAGCCTATGCTCGAATTTTGGAATGGTGATATGCGGCTCGCGCAGATAAATCGGTTCGAGCGGCGGCAAAACAAACCGACGATTCGCTTCACGAGCAAGCCGCGCCAGAACGCGCGCGGAAGGATAACGGAGCTGGACGCGCGGAAACTGTGGCAACGCTTCTGAGGCAAAGACCGATGTCTTGTTCTGGAGCTCGCCAATTTTGGCGCGCAATTCAGCTTCGCTAAGCAAATCAGGACCTTCGATCAGTTCATTGGCGCAAACGCGTGCAAAGAAAAACGACCGGCGGCGCGCGTCGCCAATTACGCAATATTCGGCGGCATCGCACTCCATCGCGCAGATCGACGGCAAGCCGACGAGTTCAGCGCTGGATGCGAGTTGTAAACCAATCGCGGCGGAAATTGCGATGCGTGTCCCGGCGTAAGATCCGGGGCCGAGGCCGACAACGATTTTTTCGGGCAAACCAAACTGCTGCCTTGTCTCAGCCAAGCTCTGAAAAAACGCGCCGGAATTTTTACGATCGTTCGGCCAATCGCGTGCACGATCGACATCTTCGCTCGACCAAATCAAACTGCCGCGCGACGTGGAAAGCTCAACTGCGAGGATTTTCATCCGCGGATCGAGGAGCCGCGGCTTTCAAGCCGCCGTTTGAAATTGACGGCGGTCTGGAGACCGCCGCTCCTTGGACATTTATCAGGCGCTGCCTGTCGGATTGCAGTTCGAACGAGATCCACTGCGCATTCCGCGGAATGAGCTCCGGAAATTTGTCCGCCCATTCGACAATCGATACGCCGTCGGCGGAAAAGTATTCGTCAAGGCCGAGCCGCTCGGCTGCTTGTCGATTCTCAAGGCGAAACAAATCGATATGATAAACTGGCAATCGTCCGCCGGCGTATTCGTGGATGAGAGTAAAGGTCGGACTTGTCACCTCAGCCTTACTGTCCATACCGGCGACGAATCCTTTTACGAATTGGGTTTTGCCGGAGCCAAGCTCGCCTTGCAATGCGACCACATCACCCTTCTTGATTTCGCGCGCGAACTCGCGGGCAAACGCTTCGGTTTCCGCCGGGCTATTGGAAATGAACGTAGCCACGAAGCAATTGTCGATTGTCGATTGCCGGTTGCCGATCGAAAGAGCCGATGCGCGTAAGCGGCAGTTTCGGGAATTTCCTACGCCAGGTTGCTTGTAATCTTTCGCGGTCGCGCGGCGAGATGGCGAAGAGCAGCTCGTAATCTTCGCCCTCGGAAAGCGCGTTATTAATGTTACAGCCGCGGCTGAGCGGGAGGTTTTGCATGTCGACGTTAAAACCGACATTGCTGGCACGCGCTAACCGCGGTAGATCGGTGCCGAGCCCGTCACTTAGGTCGATCATCGCGTGGATTGAAAATTTGTCCGTCAGCCAGCGTGCTTCGGCGATCCGCGCTACGAAGCGCAGATGTTTGTGTCGCAGCGCGCCGCCGAGACGGCCAGTCACAAACAGGTCGTCACCAACTTTGCCGGCGCGTCGCGTCACGAACCGGTTCTTCTCGACGAAACCGGCAACGCTAACGCAGATTGTCATCGGCCCGGGCGTACTGCTCGTTTCACCGCCGACAATGCTCACCGCAAATAGCGCTGCGGCGCGAGTCAAGCCGCGATAGATTTGTTTTATCCGTCGGGCTTCCGTTTCGCGGCAGACGATGAGTGTAACCAACGCGAAGTGCGGAAGAGCTGAGGTCGCCGCAAAATCGCTGAGCGGGCGCATCATTGCCTTCCAACCAACGTCGGTTGGCTTGGCCGACGCCGAAAAGTGCACGCTCTCGACGACGCAATCTGTTTTGAGAACGAGAAAATCGCGGCTGTCGCGCAGTCTTACCACCGCACAATCGTCTCCCGCTGCGGCAACGACCGTTTTCGCAACGCGCAGCGACCGCAAAAGCTCGGCCAGCAGCCGGTCTTCACCGACCCGGCTGAGTTTCATTGCGGGAACATCTCGGGGAAGGCGAGCACCGTTAATGAAACGGCATTGAACAGCGCATGCATTGTCATGGAGACGAGGATGGTGCCACTCCACTCGTACGCGATGGTGAAACAGCTCCCGAGCACAAAAAGCGGCGCGAATGACGGCAGGTGCGCATGGACAGCAGCGAAGAGCAGCGAATTGAGAACGAGGCCAACAAATCGGCCAAGGTACCGCCGCAACACGCCGTAAAAGAAGAAGCGAAACAGGAATTCCTCCGCGGCCGGTGCGATGGCGACGGCGAAAATGATGATCATGATGCGGCGGTCGATCGTGCGCGAGGAGTTGAAAAGCTCGACGATGGTTTGTTTGCTCGAACCGCTGCCGAGAGCACGCTGTGTAATGGCATCGGCAAGGCCGATGAGCGGGTAAGCCGCAATCAACAGCGCCGCGCCAGTCAGCGCCGCGCGCGCGAAACTCGTTTTCGCGAATCCGGCAAGCAAAGTCACATGGAAGCCGCGCAACCGCAAAAGACCGGTGATCAGAACGACGATGCCGAGAGTGAACACAAGATTCTCGGCAAGGACGCGGTCGCTGATTTGCTTCGTGCCGCTCGTAAGGGAACCGAGCGCGCCAAGCAAAAAAAACAGGCTTAGGGCCGTGGCAAAGATCGCCTCCGGCAGGCCGAATGTTTTTTCCGATAGATCAACAGTTGCTCGCGCTCGCGCACTGATCCGCCAAATAAGTGTCGCGTAAACATAAACACTGACGAGCAGGAATAGAGGCAGAGCAATATTCACGCGGCGGCGACCGAAGTCAGCGGCGCGCTACGGCGCATAATAGCTCGGCAGAAAATAGGCACGCCCGGTTTCCAGCTGCGGGACGAGTTGTTTGGGCAACTGAAGCTCGATTGTGGACTGCTGCCCAAAGGCGCGCAGAAACCGACTTAGACTGAATGGTGGGCCGTATTTCACGATCTTCGCCCCGGGCGCATGGCCGAGCTCTTTTGCCTTGGCTAATGCATCATCCAGTTGACCCAGTCCGTCGATGAGCTTGTTATCGTACGCGTCTTTGCCAGAGAGAATCCGGCCATCGGCTATCGTGTTGCGAAGTAGATCGGCCGGCAGCTTGCGCTCGCTCGCCACGATGCCCAGAAATTTGTCGTACGTTTTCATTATGAAAGTTTGGACGAGGTCGCGCTCCTCCGGCGTGATGGGTCGTGCACCGTTGAGCATGTCCTTGAACCTGCCGCTTTTAAAAACGATCGAGGCGAGCCCGATCTTATTAAACAACTGCTGATAGTTCAGCGTCTGGATGATGACACCGATGCTACCCGTGATCGTCGTCTCGTTGGCCATCAGAAATCTCCCGCCGCACGCAATGTAATAACCGCCCGAAGCGGCCAGCGAATCCATGTAGATTACCACCGGCTTGCGCGCGCGCGTTTTCACCACCGCATTGTAGATCGCGTCGGCGGCCGTTACTTCTCCGCCGGGCGAGTCAATCTCCAACACGATCGCCTTCACGCGATCGTCCTCGCGCGCCTGCTGTAATGCCGCGCGCATGTCGTCGACCATTGAATCGGTTGCATTTCCGGGAACGGCGGTGCTGATCAACCCCCGCAGCATGATCAAGGCGACCTTATCCAATGCCCCGGGCGCGCCGCGTTGCAGGAGCACTTCGCGAAACCGGGGCAACGGCTCTTCTACTCCTACGACGCGCCCGAACCGGTGCAGCATCGTCAGAACTAGCAGCAGATTGACGAATATGCTGAGGCAAAGCGCGACAAACAAAAAAACACTCAAACAGCCCGTCTTGCGATCTGCCATTAATGAGCAAACTGCCGGAGAAGCGCCGCTGATACAAGCGCTTTCGGAACCGGCAACGTGCACCGGCCCGTGTCCTCGCCGGCAAATCACACCCTATGGCTCGGAAGCTGCTCAAACTCCGCCACCATGAGCCGGACTGGCAATACATCTGTAAGCGGATCGTCAGCCCGCCGCACCCGAAATTCGAAAGGCAAACGCAAGACGCGCGGGAAAGGCAAAGCCGGTGGCAGCGCACATCCGGACAGTCAACATGAGATGGCGGCTGTCGGCAGCCTCACGCGCACAAAGGCTCTCTTGCTCGCTGCTTTGCGAGTCTGGGAACTCAAGCATCGGATCCGCGATTGAGGCGCGCATTACGCGGCTGATCTGGTGCGGTAAGCGGTGGCGGCAGTGAGTGCCCAACGCGCCACTACCCGAGCTGCTGCTAGGCGTGAACGTCGGAGCGCCAGGATTGAACAAGAACGCCGTGGTCCCTGAGAGTATGCTTCCAATTCTCCGGACAGGCAAGCCGCTTGCCGCATACTGTTGACGAACACTGCATCGATCACACCGATGAGAGTTCTACGTCTCCGGAGCGTCTCGCTACCCCCACAAATCGAATTCCCGCCCGACGGTTGCTAAATGCTTTCTGTATACTTCGGCCGTCTGTGAAAGAGAGCACAGCTCACGGCTGATCGGGCGCAAAGCGATTGCTGTTCACCGCTCACGAATCTGCTCCGCGAGGGCGAGCTCGGTTTAGCCCGGTGCATTGCCAAGTTATACACAGGGCTGCGAACTTCTACTGCGCTTACCCTTGGCATTGTTTAACTTAGCCGTGACTGAGTTGTGAATAATTTTTTCGCAGACAACGTATTTTTTTCTTGTCAGCCAAGCTCAAATCTGATTAAAACATGGTCCCACCTTCACGCGAGCATCATGAAAAAAATTCCGGTCGTATCGTTCCTACTTTCTTCACGCTTTTCGTATGTGAGACATTGGTTCGTTCGTGCCCGCAAACGCAGAGTCGCACCATGTTCATTTCTGGTAACCTCTTTTCTCGGCCTCACATCGGCGCTGGCCCAAGACCCCTCTGTTATCGGCCAGTGGACAGTTCCGGAGACCTGGCCAAATAAGGCCATCCACGCTCAGCTGCTTCCTACGGGAAAATTGTTATGGTGGCCCAACTCGGGTCACACGTATTTGTGGGATCCCGTAACCGACGCCACCATTGACGCTAAAAGATCCGGCGAAAATCTTTGGTGTTCCGGGTTCTCTTTGTTGGCCGACGGCCAAGTGTTTCTCGCAGGTGGCTACGTGTCTCGGTTTACCGGAACTACTCATGCATTTAAGTACAACGGCTTCACAAATAAGTGGACACAACTCCCCGATATGAACGCCGGTCGATGGTATCCAACCAGCACCACACTTCCAAATAATGACGTGCTGGTTATCAGCGGAAAGATCGACACTACGATAGGTATGAACGTTTTGCCGCAGGTGTGGCAAACAGCCCTCAACTCATGGCGAGACCTTACCACAGCGCAATTGGAAGTGCCTTATTACCCGTACATGTTTGTCGCACCAAATGGTAAGGTATTCATGGCAGGCCCAGCCGCCACAACTCGCTACCTCGACGTCTCTGGTACCGGTACATGGACCACAGTCGCAAATTTCAATTTCGGCATTCGCAATTGGGCATCACCGGTAACGTATGACGATGGCAAAATCCTAGTGACAGGAGGGACTACGTGCGACTTCTATTATAGGAAGTGCGCTGACCTTCCAACTCCCACCGCAGAAATCATCGACCTAAACAGTTCGACCCCAACGTGGACGAACACGGCTCCAATGCTGAACCGACGCAAAAACCACAATGTGACGGTGCTTCCGGACGGAAAGGTGCTCGCTAGTGGCGGGACAAGATCACGAGAAAGTCCCAACGTTGATTCCACGGATCCAGCTTATCAGTGCGAAATGTGGGATCCCGACACGGGTCAATGGAGTGCGATGGCGAGTATCACAGTGTTCAGAGGGTATCATTCCATAGCAGCATTGTTGCC